>NZ_JBSFUB010000012.1:0-139563 GCF_053591575.1 Streptomyces altiplanensis
CCGCGCACTGCGCCACCCGCCTGCCCGACTACATGCTCCCCCAGACCTACGTCCCGCTCGCCGAGATCCCCCTCAACGCCAACGGCAAGACCGACAAGCGCGCCCTGCCCGTACCCGACGAGGACGCGCTCGACAGCGGTTCCCCGTACGTCGCGCCGCGCACCATCACCGAGGCACGGGTCGCCGGGATCTGGTGCCAGGTCCTCGGGCTGGAGCGCGTCGGCGTCGAGGACGGCTTCTTCGACCTCGGCGGGCACTCCATCCGCGCGGTCGCGCTGGTCGGCGCGTTGCGGTCGGCCGGCTTCGACGTCGGCGTACGGGAGGTCTTCGAGTACCGCACGGTCGCGGAACTCAGCGAGTTCCTGACCGGCCGCCCGGCCCCCGCCGAGGCGGACCCGGCCGTCGCGCCCTTCGAGCTGCTCGCCGCCGAGGACCGGCAGCGGCTGCCCGAGGGTGTGGTCGACGCGTACCCGATGTCCCAGGTGCAGCTCGGCATGCTCGTCGAGATGCTGGCCGACGAGGAGAAGCGGGCCTACCTCAACGTCGCCTCGTTCCGCATCACGGACGGCACCCCGTTCGACGGGGACGCTCTGCGCGCCGCCCTGGACGTGGTCACCGAGCGGCACGAGATGCTGCGCACCTCCTTCCACCTCGACGCCTTCACCACCCCGCTCCAGCTGGTCGCGGCGAGGGCCGAGATCCCGCTGACCGTCGAGGACCTGCGGGACGCGCCCGACCGCGAGCAGCGGGTCCGGGACATCCTGGTGCAGGAGCGTTCCGTCCTCTTCGACCTGGCCACGGCGCCGCTCCTGCGGATGACCGCCCAGGTGGAGGACGAGGGTTCCTGGCGCCTGGTGGTGACGGTCTGCCACGCGATCACCGAGGGGTGGAGCCACCGGTCCCTGCTCATGGAGCTGCTCGACGTCTACCGCGAGCTGCGCGACGGCCTGGCGCCGGCCGCGTTCACGGCTCCCCCGGTGCGTTACGCGGACTTCATCGCGGCGGAGCTCAAGTCGCTGGAGTCCACGGACGACCGGGAGTACTGGCAGGACGCCGTCGGCCGGTACGCGCCGTTCTCCCTGCCCTCCGTGTGGGAGGGCGACGCCTCGGCCCCCCGGGAGAAGTACCGGGTCGCGGTCCCCGTGCACGACCTGGAGCCGCGGCTGCGCGCCCTGGCCACCCAGGCCCAGGTGTCGTTCAAGAGCGTGCTGCTCGCCGCACACCTGAAGGTGCTGAGCATGGTCACCGAGGAGGACGCCTTCTTCAGCGGCCTGGTGTGCAGCGCGCGGCCCGAGTCGCCGGGCGCCGAGCGCGTCTACGGCATGTACCTGAACACGCTGCCCTTCGCCTTCGACCGGGCGGGCGGCACCTGGAGCGACCTGGTACGGCAGGTCTTCGCCAAGGAGGCGGAGGTCTGGGACCACCGGCGGTTCCCGATGCCCGTGATCCAGCGCGACGCGGGATCCGGCCGGCTGCTCGACGTGCGGTTCAGCTACCAGGACTTCGACCACGTCGACACCGCGCTGGTCGACTCCGAGGCCAGCAGCGGCGAAGGCGGCACCGAGTTCGCCCTCGCGGTCTCGGCCGTCTCCGGCCACCTCCTGCTGACCACGCACACCCACGCCCTGGGCCGCGACCACGCCGACCGGCTCACCGGTCTGTACCGGCAGGTCCTGGAGGCGATGGCCGCCGACCCGCGGGGCAGCGCCGGGGCCACGTTCCTGCCGGCCGGCGAACAGCGGTGGCTGCTGGCACAGAACGAGACCGCGCGGGAGTTCCCCGGCGCCACCGTGCTCCAGCGCTTCGAGGAGCAGGCGGCGAAGACCCCCGGCGCCGTCGCGGTACGCCACCGGGGCGCCGAGGTCTCCTACGCGGAGCTCGACACCCGGGCCAACCGGATCGCGCACCGGCTGCGCGCCATGGGGATCGGCCCGGAGAGCGCGGTCGGCGTGCTCCTGGACCGGGGTCCGGGGCTGATCGCCACGCTGCTCGGGGTGTGGAAGGCGGGCGGCGCGTACGTGCCGATCGACCCGTCGTACCCCGCCGAGCGCATCGCGAGCATGTGCGACAGCGCGGGAGCCGTCGCCGCGGTCACCCAGTCCTCGTACGCGGACGGCTTCCCCGGCGTCCCCCTGCTGCTGCTCGACCAGGAGCAGGATCAGGAGGGGACCGGCCAGGAGACGGCGCCCGCCCGGGTGGACGACCCCGACCGGCTGGCGTACGTCATCTTCACCTCCGGCTCCACGGGCCGGCCGAAGGGCGTCCAGATCCCGCACCGCGGTCTGGCCAACCACGTCGCCTGGGCGGCGGACGAGCTGGCCGCGCAGGGCACGGGCGGCGCGCCGCTGTTCTCCTCGGTGGCCTTCGACCTGGTGGTGCCCAACCTGTGGGCGCCGCTGGTGACCGGCCAGAGCGTGCAGGTGGTGGCCCAGGACACGGCGCCCGCCGACCTCTCGGCCGCGCTGCTCGACGGCGGCCCGTACAGCTTCATCAAGCTGACGCCCGGCCACCTGGACATCCTGACCGAGCAGCTCACCACCGAACAGGTGGAGCGGCTCAGCGCGGTGTACGTGGTGGCGGGCGAGGCACTGCCCGGCGCCACCGCCAACCGTTCGCTGGAGGTGCTCGGCGCGGGCCGGATGATCAATGAGTACGGACCGACGGAGGCCTCGGTCGGCAGCACCGTCCACCCGGTGGTGGACCACGTCGCCCTCGACGTGGTGCCGATCGGCCGCCCGCTGCCGAACATGACGGCGTACGTACTGGACGCGTCCATGCGGCCGGTGCCGATGGGCGTGCTGGGCGAGCTGTACGTCGGCGGTACGGGTGTGGCGCGCGGTTACGCGGGCCGCCCGGACCTGACCGCCGAGCGGTTCGTGCCGGACCCGTACGGGCCCGCCGGGGCGCGGCTGTACCGCACCGGCGACCGGGCGCGGATGCTCCCCGACGGGAACGTGGAGTTCCTCGGCCGTCTCGACGACCAGGTGAAGATCCGCGGCTACCGGATCGAGCTCGGCGAGGTGCAGGCGGTGGTGTCCGGCCACCCGGCCGTGCGCGACGCCGTGGTCACCGTCCACGAGCCCACCCCGGGCGACAAGCGGCTGGTGGCGTACTGCGTGCCGGCCGCCGGCCAGGAGCTGCCGGGCGCGTCGGTGCTGGCCGACGACTGCGCGCGACGCCTGCCGGAGTACATGGTGCCGTCGGCCTTCGTGGCGCTGGAGAGCATCCCGCTCAACGCCAACGGCAAGGTCGACCGACGGGCCCTGGCGGCTCCGGACCGCTCCTCGATGCGTTCCGACGACGCCTACGTGGCGCCCAGGACGGGGACGGAGCGGCTGCTCGCCAAGATCTGGTCCGAGGTCCTCGGCGTCGGCCAGATCGGTGTGCACGACCGGTTCTTCGACCTCGGCGGGCACTCGATCCTGATGATCCAGGTGCTGGCGGCAGCGCGCCGTGAGGGGCTCGCCGTCTCGGTCTGGCGCATGTACCAGCACGGGACGCTCATCGACCTCGCCGCGGCGATCGACGAGGACACGGAGGCGGCCCGCCGTGCGGCGGAGCCGGAACCGGAACCGCCCGTCACCGCCGCCGCCGTCGCCGAGGAGGAGGTGGGGCCGGCCGGTGTGGAGATGCCGGCCGAGTTGCTCGCCTCGCTGCTCGAACAGGCCACGGGCGGCGACCGCAGCCGCCTGGAGGAGGGCCCGCTCGCCGAGGTCGCGGCGCTCCTGGAGAGGGCCCGCGCGTCCGCCGCCCCGGCCGCCACCACGGCCACGGCCCCGGCCGTCGCTCCGGCGGCGTTCCCGCTGGACGAACTGCGGCGCCTCATGGCCGAGCACCAGGTGCCCGGTGTGAGCATCGCGGTGCTCGGCGCCGACGGGTCGGTCGAGCTGCACGGGGCGGGGGTGCTGTCCGCGGGCGGCAGCGAACCGGTCACGCCGCAGACGCTGTTCCAGGTCGGCTCGATCAGCAAGCACGTCACGGCGCTGGCGACCCTGCGCCTGGTGGCGGAGGGCCGTATCGCGCTCGACGACCCGATCGGCCGGCACCTGACCTCCTGGCACCTGCCCGACCTGGCGTCCGCGCCGGGCGAGGTGACGATCCGTCACCTGCTCGGGCACACCGCCGGTCTGGCCAGGCACCGCAGCGTCGGGTTCCGGCCCGGCGAGGAGGTGCCCACGCTGCGGGACCTGCTGGAGGGCACGGGCCCGGTCAGCACCCCGCGGGTGCGGAGGCAGCTGGTCCCGGGTTCGACGTTCCGCAAGAGCAGCACCCACTACTGGGTCCTCCAGCAGCTGCTGGAGGACGTCACCGGAGAGTCCTTCCAGGAGCTGATGGACCGGCTCGTGTTCGGACCGCTGGGCATGACGGGCAGCAGCTTCGACCAGTCGTTCCCCCGCACCGCCGGGCGCCCGGTGGCGCTCGGGCACCACACGAAGGGCGTCCCCCTCGACGGCGGCTGGCGCAACCGCGCCCACCTCGCCGCCGCGGGGCTGTGGACGACGGCACGGGACATCGCCGAGGTCGCGCGCCAGATGCGCCTCTCGCTGCTGGGCCGGCCCGGCGCACTGCTGCCGGCCGACGTCGCCGGGGAACTGCTCGTCGGGCACCCCGGCAGCTTCTACGGCCTCGGCACCATCGTCGACGACACGGGTGACGACGCGGAGTTCGGGCACGGCGGCGAACCCGCCGGTTACTGGAACCTCTCGCTCAGCCACCTCGGCAGTGGTGTCGGCCTGGTCGCCCTGACCAACGCCGACAGCGGCAAGGGCGTCGTCAAGCATCTGACCGCGACCCTCAGCCGACGCGAACAGACCTTCGGGCAGGGCACGTTGATGGCCGACTGGGCGGCGGCGGGCACCGGCGGCCAGGCACCGGCCGGCCACCCGCTGCTGAGCCCGGTGGTGACCGACGAGGACCGCGCATGACCCCAGGCCACGCGACCGAACCGATCCGATCCGCTCCGGAGGACACCGTGCAGCACGCACCCGTACGCCACCTGATATCGATCGACGACCTGACCGACGACGACCTGCGCTCCATCGTCTCCGACGGCGTCACCTTCGCCACGGAGGGAGCTCCCGGCGTGAAGCCCCTGCGGGACGCGGTGGTGGGCGTCTACTTCAGCAAGACGTCCACCCGTACCCGTACGGCCTTCTCCAGCGGGTCGCTGCGGCTCGGCGCCTCGCTGCTCACCTACGGCCCCGGGGACCTCCAGCTCAACACCGGGGAGACCAGCGAGGACACCGGCGCCGTGCTGTCCCGGATGCTCGACGTGCTCGTCGCCCGCACCGCGGGCGACCCGCAGGAGATGCGGGCGTGGGCCCGGCAGGACCGGATGTCCGTCATCAACGCGATGAGCGCCGACGAACACCCCACCCAGGCGCTCACCGACCTCACCACCCTCCAGATGAAGTTCGGCCGCCTCACCGGGCTGCGCGTCCTGTACGTCGGCGAGGGCAACAACTCGGCCTCCGCGCTGGCCCTCGCGCTCAGCCGGTTCGAGGGCACCGCACTGGAACTGCGCACCCCGGCCGGCTACGGGCTCGCCCCGGACGTACTCGCGCGGGCCGGGGCGAACGCGGCCCGGTCGGGCGCGACCGTACGGGAACGCCACGACATGGCGGACCTGCCGGACGGCTTCGACGCCATCTACACCACGCGCTGGCAGACCACGGGAACGGCGAAGGCCGACCCCGGCTGGCGCGCGGACTTCGCCCCCTTCCAGGTGACCGAGGCGCTCTGGGACGCCAGTCCCAAGGCGGTGTTCATGCACGATCTGCCCGCGCACCGCGGCGACGAGGTCACCGGGGAGGTGCTCGACGGACCGCGGAGCATCGCCTTCGAGCAGGCCGAGAACAAGATGCACAGCGCGATGGCGGTACTGAAGTGGTGCCGCGCGGGAGCCTCACAAGGCGCCGCGCACACCGGATGAGCGTCACCGGTGAAGCGGCCGCGGCGCCGGCGGCCGCGGCGGAGCCCACCCCGGTCCCGCTGCGCCGCAACCGCGACTTCCTGCTGCTGTGGAGCGGCGCGGGCCTCACCCTGCTGGGCACCCGCGCCGGCTCCGTGGCCTACCCGCTGCTGCTGATCTGGTCCACCGGGTCGGCCACGGCGGCGGCCGTGGCCGGTTTCGCCGCGCAACTGCCGCACCTGCTGATCCAGTTGCCGGCGGGCGCGCTGGTGGACCGCTGGAACCGCAAGCGGATGATGATCATGTGCAGTGCGGGATGCGCCCTCAGCGCGTCCAGTGTGGTCGTCGCCGTGGCCTGCGGACGGGTGTGGCTGCCCCACCTGGCGGCCGCCGCCTTCGTCGAGGGCGCCCTCATGGTCTGCTACCGGCTGGCCGAGCGGGCCGGCGTACGCCATGTGGTGCCGAAGTCGCAGCTGAGCGCGGCACTCGCCGGGAACGAGGCGCGGGGACGGGCCGCCGGAATCATCGGGCAGCCCGTCGGAAGCGCCGCGTTCGCGGTGGCCAGGTGGTCGCCTTTCCTGCTGGCGGCGGTGGCGCACCTGCTCTCGCTGGCCGCCGTCCTGCTCATCAGGAAGCCGTTCCAGCAGGCACCGGCGGCCACCGGGCGGCGCAGGCTCGGCCCCGAGATCGCCGAGGGGGTGCGCTGGCTCTGGCGGCGCCGGTTCCTGTGGAGGGTCACGCTGCTGATCTCCGGCAGCAACGTGGTCTTCCAGGCGCTGGCCCTGCTGCCCGCCTTCGTGCTGTACGAGGACGGGCTCTCGGCCGGGACCGTCGGCGTGATCGCCGCCATCAGCGGCGTGGGCGGCACCTGCGGAGCGCTCGCCGGCGGCTGGACCCTGCGCCGGACCGGTCTGCCCGTGCTGGTCTGCGGGGCCCTGGGCGCCTGGGCCCTGCTGGTGCCGGCGCTGGCACTGACCAGGTCCCCCGTCGTCCTGGGCGCGCTGTTCGCCGGCATGAGCTTCGTCGGCGGCGTGGTGAACGTCGCCGGCGGGATCCACCAGGTGCAGATCACCCCCGACGCGCTCCAGGGGCGGGTCAGCAGCGTGCTCCAGCTGTTCGGTTCGGGAGCGAACTCGCTGGGCGTACTGGCCGGCGGGCTGCTCCTCGACGCGGTGGGCGCGGCGGCCACCGCCGGGGCCCTCGGAGCGGTGATGGCCCTGCTGGCCCTCATCGCCGCCTTCTCCGGGCTCTCCCGCCTGTACCGCCTTTCCGGCCAGGCAACCGATTCAGTCGATCCAGTCGATTCACTCCATCCACTCCATGAACGAGGAGAAAACACATGAACGCGTCCGACAGCTGGGCTCCGCTGGTCATCACTCCGCAGAACGCCGGTGTGGAGGCATCGAGCGCGGGGCTGCTCGAGGTGGTGAGCGACACCGAGGCCATCGACGGGCAGCTCGTCAAGGAGAAGGCCCTGATCTTCCGCGGCTTCGGCGTCACCGAGGAGGAACTCGAAGCGGTCATGGACGAGCTGCTGCCCAACCGGCTCGCCTACGTGCACGGCAACTCGCCCCGTACGAAGGTCGGCAAGAACGTCTACACCTCCACGGAGTACCCGCAGGAGTTCACCATCTCGATGCACAACGAGATGTCCTACGCCCACCAGTGGCCGGCCCGGCTGCTGTTCTTCTGCCAGAAGGCCGCCGAGACCGGCGGGGCGACCCCGGTGACCGACTCCGCCCTGTGGCTGGAGTCCCTCGGCCCCGAGGTCCGCGAGGCCTTCCGCGGCGGCGTCTGCTACCAGCAGAACCTCCACGACGGCTACGGGCTCGGCAAGAGCTGGCAGGACACCTTCGAGACCGACGACCGCGCCGAGGTCGAGGCCTTCCTGGGGAACACCGGCGCGACCTGGGAGTGGCGCCCCGACGGCTCCCTGCGCGTGCGCCAGGTCCGTCCCGCCACCGCGGTCCACCCGGTGACCGGCGCGGAGGTCTGGTTCAACCAGTCCGACCAGTGGCACCCGGCGGGCCTGGGCGACGACACCGCCGCCGCCCTCGCGCAGATCCTCCCGGCCGACGAGCTGCCCCAGTCGGTGACCTTCGCCGACGGCACGCCGATACCCGACGCGTACGTCATCCAGGTCCGCGACCGGGGCCTCGAAGCGGCCCAGGACTGCGACTGGCGTACCGGGGACCTGATGCTCATCGACAACATGCTCGTGTCGCACGGCCGCCGCCCCTTCACGGGCGCGCGCCGCGTGCTCGTGGCGATGTCCGACTGACGCCCGGTGAACACCACCACCGAGCGGGAGTACCGCGCCCTGTGGGACAGCGGCGGCGTGCACGTGTGGCAGGGCACGACGGACGGGCCGCCGCCGGTCGCCGGCCTCCAGCTGCTCTCCGCCGCGGAGCGCACGGTGATGAGCCGCCGGCCGCGGGTCGAGGGCCTGCGGTACGCGGGCGCGCACATCGCCGTACGCCGGGTCCTGTCCCGGTACCTGGGGGTGCCGCCGGCCGGAATCCGGTTCGGCACCAAGCCCTGTCCCTGGTGCGCGGACCCCGACCACGGCAGACCCGTCGTGGTGGGGCCGCCCACCGCGCTCGACTTCAACCTCTCCCACGCGGGGCCGCACTGGGTCCTCGCGGTGACCACCGCGGGCCAGGTCGGCGTCGACGTGGAGGACGGACGATCGGGGAGCCCGGCCGGCGCCGCCTCCCTGGTCATGTCCGAGTCCGAACTGACCCATCTGAACAGCCTCGTGAACGACGGCGCACGGCAGACCGCCTTCCTCCGGTGCTGGACCCGCAAGGAGGCAGTGGTGAAGGCGATCGGAACCGGTATCACGGCGGACCTCAAAGCCCTGGAGGTCCGGCCCGAACAGGCGGGCCCCCTCGTCGTGCGGGGCGGCGCACCGGCGGGCGCCGACGACTGGCTGGTCCAGGACGTGCCGAGCGGGCGCGGCCTCTTCGTGGCGCTCGCCCGGCCCGCCGGCAGCACCGGCCCCGTAGTGCTGCGCGACCCGCGCAGCCCGGAGCGCTCGGCCCCGCGGCCGGGCGCCCACTCCATCCTCGAACCCTTCCGCTCCTGAAGGAGCCGACGCATCATGACGACTCAATCGCTCACTGTGCCCGCCACGGCCGGCCCGGCCGGCTACCTGCCCCGCGTGTACGAGGCCCCCGGCCCCGGCTGCGAGGTCGGCGAGTTCATCGCCCGCAACCGGCCGGAGATCCGCGCCGCCCTGACCGAGCGGGGAGCCGTGCTCCTGCGCGGCTTCCAGGTCGACGGGGTGGACGGCTTCAACGGCTCGGTGCACGCCCTGTCCGGGATGCCGCCCCTGACGTACGCGGAGCGCTCGTCCCCGCGGAGCACCATCAAGGGGCAGGTGTACACCTCGACCGACTACCCGGCGGACGAGGAGATCTTCCTGCACAACGAGAACTCCTACCAGGCGGTCTGGCCCCACACGCTGTACTTCTTCTGCATCGAGCCGGCCCACACCCTGGGGGCCACGCCCCTCGCGGACATCCGCCGGGTGTACGCGGCCCTCGACCCCGACGTACGGGAGGAGTTCACCCGGCGCCGCTGGCGCGTGGTGCGCAACTTCCACCAGGACTTCGGGGTCCCGTGGCAGCAGGCCTTCAACACCGACGACCGGGACGCGGTCGCCGCGTACTGCCGGGACAAGGGCATCGGCGTGGAGTGGACCGAGGGCGGTCTGCGGACCACCGCGGTCCGGGACGCCGTCCACCGGCACCCGGTGACGGGCGAGCCGGTGTGGTTCAACCACATCACGTTCTTCCACGTCAGCACGCTGGGTGCCGACGTCAGGGAGGGGCTGGAGGAGATCTTCGCGCCCGAGGACCTGCCGACCAACTCCTACTACGGGGACGGAGCGCCGATCCCCGACGACGTGGTGGCGCACCTGCGCCAGTGCTACCGGGACGCCAGCACCCGTTTCGACTGGGAGCGGCACGACATCCTGGTGGTCGACAACATGCTCGCCGCGCACGCGCGGGAGCCGTTCACCGGACCGCGCAGGATCGCGGTGGCGATGGCCGAGCCGTCCGCGGGCTGAACGGCGAGGAGCACGACCGAGTCCGCCGCCGCACCGGAAGGTGCGGCGGCGGACTCGGTCGGTTCCTGTTCCGGTACCGGTTCCCGTTCCGGTACCGGTTCCTGTTCCGGTACCGCTGACCGGTACCGGTCAGCGGTGGCCGGCCAGGCCCGCCCACGGCTTCGAGACGCACGGACAGCTCCCGCTCCGCTGCCCGTACAGGCGGCTGATCGGCTTGATGTCCCGCGGCCGCCTGCTGTGGTAGACGAACGCCGGCGGTATGTTGCCCCACACCGTGCGGCCCGTCACCACCTCCTCGAAGTTCACGCCGAGCATCCGGCGGAACCGCCGGGCCGGGGCGAGCCGCATCGCGTGCACGTACCCGAAGGTCGTGAACGCCCCGTCCGCCGGGAGCACGTCCCGTACGGCGCAGAGGGTCTCGTGCTGCACGTCCCCGGGAAGGGAGACCCACGGCAGGCCGCTGATGACGGCGTCCGCCGCGGCGTGACCGCGCTCGGCGAGCAGCCGGGGCAGCCGGGCCGCCTCGGCGTTCACCACCTCGACCCGCGGGAAGCGCCTGCTCAGGGCGGAGGCCAGCCGCGGGTTGATCTCGACCGCCACGTGGTGACCACGACCGCCCAGCAGCTCCTGGATCATTCCGGTGAAGGCCCCTGTTCCCGGGCCGAGTTCGACGACCACGGGGTCGCCCGTCTCGGGCACGGGCGTGGTCACCGCCGCGGCGAGTCTGCGCGAACTCGGTGCCACCGCACCGATCTGCAGGGGTGACCGCAGGAACTCATGGAGCATCACACCGGTATCGCTCGTCAACGCGCTCTGCCTCTCAGAATCAGATGGTGATGGCCGCTGCCGGCCCCTGCCGGTGTACGGACTACTCCCGCATGCCGGCCAGTTCGACCGGCCGGGTGCGCAGCGCGAGCGACGCGGGCAGTACGGCGGACACGGTGGCCAGTACGGCGCTGGCCGCGACCACGGCGCCGACGGTCCCCCAGGGCACGACGACCGCCGACCAGACGTCGAGCAGCCCCAGCGCGCCCCACACACCGAGCAGGTTCAGTACGGACACGGCGCCGCCGATCACGGCGCCCACCGCCACCACCACCAGCGCCTCCACCGCGACCAGTCGCAGGACCTGCGGGTTGGTCGCCCCGGTGAGGCGCAGCACCGCGAGGTCGCGCACCCGGTCGGAGGTGGCCATCACCAGGGTGTTGGCCAGGGCGATTCCGGTGTAGACGAGGGCGATTCCCAGGATCATGAGCAGGCCGAGGCGGGTGTTCTCGCTGGAGCGCGGGTAGTGCTCCGTCACCCACTCGCTCTTCGTCAGCACCTCGGTGCCGCTCGCCCGGCCCGCCTCGCGCAGCTCTGCCGCGACGGCCGAGCGGTCGGCGCCGTCCTCGACCCTGACGTCGACACGGTCGATGCCGGCGCCGGCGGCGTTGCGCGGCGTCAGGTACACACCGTTGCTGCCGGTGCCGGTGCCGAGTACCGCGGCCACCTTGAGCGAGACCTTGCGGCCGTCGCCCAGCCAGACGCTGACCTGTTGCCCGACGGTACTGACCAGCCACTCCTCGTTGACGATGATGCTCTTGTCGTCGAGATCGGTGATCCTGCCCGCCACCACGGGCAGGCTGGACACGGCGGCCAGGGCGGCCGGATCCACCGCCTTGGCCTCGGACCTGATCAGCGCCGTGCCCTCTTCGAGCACCGTCACCCCGGTGGAGCGCGACGCGCTGACCGCGGCGCCCGGGATGTTCCCGGCCCGCTCCACGAACTCCGGGGAGAGAGCGCGGCCTTCGCCGGCCGGGGAGACCACGAAGTCGGCGGCCGTCTGGTTCCCCGCCTCGGTGGCCTTGGCCTCGTTGATGGTGGCCACCGTCCCCATGAGGGAGGCGGCCAGTGCGACGGTGATGATGACGGGGGCGGCCACGGCGGCGGTCCTGCGCACCCCGGCAGCCGCGTTCTCCCTGGCCAGTACGCCGGTGGCGCCGGGCAGCCGGGCCGGCAGCCAGGTCATGAGCCGGGTCAGCGGCCGTACCAGGACCGGTGCGAGCAGGGCGAACCCGACGATCAGCAGCATCGGCTGGGTGATGTACGTCTTGCGCTTGAGGACGTCCCCGGGGTCGGAGACGAGCGCCATGACGAGCAGCCCGACCCCGGTCAGCAGTACGGCCGCGCCCGTCAGCCACCGGCTCGGCGGCATCGCCCGGCTGTCGACGGCCGATTCGCGCAGCGCCTCGGTCGGCCCGACCTTCCCGGCCCGGTAGGAGGAGACCAGTACACCGGCCATGGCCACGACCAGTCCGGTCCAGAAGGCCGTGTGCAGTGGCCAGGTCTGGTCGCCGATGGCGAACCAGTGCGGCGCGATCTTCACGTCGACCATCCAGGCGGCGAGCCGGGGCGCCCCGGCGGCGCCCAGCCAGCAGCCCGCGGCCGAGGCCAGCACGCCGATGACGACGGCTTCGGCGTACACCATCCGCCGCACCTGGCCGGGCGTGGCGCCCGCCGTGCGGAGCAGGCCGAACTCGCGCCTGCGCTGGGCCACCGCGAAGGAGAAGGTCGAGGCCACCACGAAGACGGAGACGAAGCCGGTGATGGCGGCCGCCGTGCCCAGCAGCGCGTTGACCGAGACCAGGGCCTCGGCGTCGCGGTCCGGGTCGGGGTCGGCCCTGCGCCGGTCGTCGCCCGTGAGGACCACCATGCCGGTGCTCCCGTCGGCCACCGCGGCGACCGCTTCCGCGTCCGCGTGCACCACGACGGCGTCGATGGGCGGGGAGATCCTGGCGGCCTCGGCGCCGGTGAAGAACACCGCTGTCTCGAAGCCCGCGGGCCGCACGGTGCCGACCACGGTCCTGGTGCCGGTGCCCGCGGGGGTGCTGACCTCGATCCGGTCGCCCGTACGCACACCGGCGCCGGGACCCGCCGTGACGACGACCTCGCCGGGCGCTGAGGGGGCGCGTCCGCCGGAGAGCCGGTAGGGGGTGGCATCCGCGACCGGCCACGGGTGGCCGACGACCGCCCCGCCGTCACCGGCGAGGTCCGCGTCCGCGACGTTCACCGGGAAGGTCCGGTCCTCGACCGTACGGCCGAGCGCGGCGAGTTCGGCGGCCAGCTCCCCGGGCACCGCGCGGGGGTTGGCGAGGGGCTGTGTCCGGACGCCGATCGGCGTGTCGACCCGGAGCTGGTCCGACGCCTGGACCACCACGGGGGCCGCGGCGAACCGCTCGGGACCCCGGTCCGGGGCGCTGAACGTGGCCGCGAGCGCGAGTCCGGTGGTCGCGATGAGCCCTACGCCCAGGGCCAGGGCCACGAAGGAGCCGACGAAGGTGACCCAGCGGGTCCTCATGCCGCGCAGCGCGAGACTCAGCACGGGACCGCCGCCAGCTTCGTCATGCGCGCGGCGACCTGCTCGGCGGCCGGGGAGTACAGCTCGTCCTGCACCCGGCCGTCGGCCAGGAACAGCACCCGGTCGGCGTAGGAGGCGGCGACCGGGTCGTGCGTCACCATGATCACGGTCTGGCCGCCGTCGACCATCGAGCGGAGCATCGACAGCACCTCCCGGCTGGTGGTGGAGTCCAGCGCTCCGGTCGGCTCGTCGCCGAAGAGCACCTCCGGGCGGGTGACCAGGGCGCGGGCCAGCGCCACGCGCTGCTGCTGGCCGCCGGACATCTCGCTGGGCCGGTGCCCGGCGCGCTCGCGCAGCCCCACCCGCTCCAGCACCTCGAGTACGTGGGCCCGCTTGGGCCGCCGTCCGGCCAGCCGCAGCGGGAGCGCCACGTTCTGCTCCGCGGTGAGCGAGGGGAGCAGGTTGAAGGCCTGGAAGACGAAACCGATCCGCTTGCGGCGCAGCAGCGTCAGCTTGGTCTCGTTGAGCCGGGTCAGGTCGGTGTCGCCCAGGAACACCTGGCCGCTGGTCGGCCGGTCCAGTCCCGCGGTGCACTGCAGGAGGGTCGACTTGCCGGAGCCCGAGGGGCCCATCACGGCGGTGAAGGTGCCCTGGGGAATGTCCAGACTGACCCGGTCCAGCGCGGTCACCGCGCTGGCGTCCTTGCCGTAGGACCGGGTGACCGAACGGAGCCGGACGGCTGCTTGATTCATGGTGTCCACTCAATAGGGCCCGCGCTTCCGACACATCGGAGCGGAGCGGAGTCTTGGTGGTGGAGGTAGCTCCACCCTCATGTGCACGATGTCTGCACCCGCGCGGAAAAGGCAGCGAACCAGCGGGCAGGAACCTGCGGCGGCAGCAGCCTGCACGCGCGCGGAAGCCCGCGGCCCGCCCCCTCCACGGATCATGACGCGTGCAAGGTCGTGACATCAGACGCTGTGAGAGGTGGGTTCGCGTGACGGTCATCGACGCCGACAGGGGGAGCCGGTGGTTCCGGAGGCACCGGCGGGCCGGGGCGGCACGGGCCCGGCTGGTCTGCTTCCCGCACGCGGGCGGTACGGCGACTCTGTTCCACAACTGGCCGGGGCGGATACCCGGCGATGTCGAACTGCTCGCCGTCCAGTACCCGGGCCGGCAGGAGCGGTTCGCCGAACCGTGCATCGAGGACATGACGGAGCTGGCCGACCGGATCACCGGTGCGCTGGAGCCCGTACTCGCCGGACCGCGGCCGCTGCCCCTGGTCCTGTTCGGACACAGTCTCGGCTCCGCGGTCGCCTACGAGGTGGCCCGTCGCCTCGACGAACGGCACGGCATCGTCGCGGACCGCGTCATCGTGTCGGGGCGCGGCGCGCCCCACCTCGAACGCGGCGGGAAGCTGCACCTGCTGGACGACGACCGGCTCATCGCCTCGGCACGGCGGCTGGGCGACCTGGCCTCGTCCGTCTACGACGATCCCGACCTGAGGCCGCTGCTGCTTCCTTCGCTGCGCGGCGACTTCCGGCTGATCGAGTCGTACCGGCCGCACCGGCCCGCCGCCCTGCGGGCACCGGTCACCGCGGTGGGCGGCGACGCCGACCCGGGGTGCCGGGTCACCGAGCTGGAGTCCTGGTCGGAGCTGACCACGGCCGGGTTCGAGAGCCGGGTGTTCCCCGGCGACCACTTCTACCTGGTGCCCGCGGAGGCGGAGCTGCTGGCGTTCCTCAGCGAGCGCCTCTGAACCCGCCGGCCCCTGCGGCTGCGGCTACGGCTACGACGCGACGGCCGCAGCACCGCGCCGCAGCGACAGCAGCGGCGGGAGCGACGTGGTGACCAGCAGCAGCACCGAGGCCGCGACCAGCACCCCGGACCCGCCCCACTGCTGCCACGAACTCCCCGCCAGAAGACCCAGCGCCACACAGGACGGAGCCCACAGCAGGCTGCCGAGCACCGACCAGCCCAGGTACGGGCCCCAGGGCACCCGCACGGTGCCGCACATGACGGGGACCATCGTGCGGAGCGCCACGTTGAACCGGCCGAGCAGCACGGCCCGGCCGCTGTACGTACTGACGGCGCTCAGCGCGGCCCGGTACTTGCGCGATTCCGTGACCCGGGCCGGCAGGCCGGCCGCGAGCCTGGCCCCCCACACCCGTCCGACGAGATGACCGAGCAGATTGCCCGCCACCGCACCGAGCACCGCGGCCAGGAGCGCACCGGCCAGCGGAAGACTGCCCTGGTGCGTGAGCACCCCGCTCACCACCAGCGCCGTCTGGGAAGGAAGCAGCATGCCCAGCACAGGAAGTACCGGCTCCACCGTGGGCAGCAGGAAGACGATGACCAGCGTCAGCCAGACCGGCACGGTGGACAACTGGGCCTGGAGCCAGTCCATTCGGATCCCCTTGGTGTCGGGCGGCCCCGGGATGCGGGGTGGGAGCAGTCGGCTGCTCACTGCCTCAAGGAGACCCGGCCGGACGGGTCCGGCACATTGCAACTGGGAGGACTCTTCCGGGAGAGGCAGTGCCCACCCGAAAGGTGGAGCTAGCTGGGTGGTCCGCCCGCACGGCGTTTCGTAGCGTGCCCTCATGCCCTCCCCCAGCCTCTGGCAGGCACTCCAGCAGCGTCGTTACGTCCTCAGCAGCTGGCCGTGGCGCGCGGCGCTCTATCTGCTGACCAGCGTGGCGCTCGGCATGGCCACGCTGGTCACGCTGCTCCTGCTCGCCGTCGCGGGCAGTGTGCTCACGGTGGTCCTGATCGGCGTGCCCCTGCTGCTCACGCTCGTACTCACCGGAGTTCCGCTGGCCGCGCTGGAGCGCCACAGGCTCCGGCTGATCGACTCGGGCCCGTTTCCCGGACCGCACCGCGAACCGGCCGGCACCGGGCTGTCGTCCTGGCTGCGCACGCGGATCCAGGAGCGTGCCACCTGGCGTGAGTTGGGTTACGCGCTGCTGTTCGCCTTCCTGCTGTGGCCCCTGGAGGGGCTCGTCGTGGGTACGGTGCTCACGGTCTGCGGCGGTCTGGTCGCCACCCCCGTGATGATGGCGGCGGGCGGCGACGGGGAAGCGCGCGTACTCAAGATCTGGCTCGCCGACTCCTACCCGGAGGCCTTCGCCGCGCTGCTGGCCGGGGTGCTGCTCCTCCCCCTGCTCGCCTACCCGCTGGGCGTACTGGCGGCCGGCCGCGCCGTACTGACCAGGCAGCTGCTCTCCGTCCCCGAAAGCGGGCTCGACTCCCGCGTGCAGGAGCTGGGCCGTTCCCGGATGCGGCTGGTGGACGCCTTCGAGGCGGAGCGCCGCCGCATCGAACGCGATCTCCACGACGGGGCCCAACAGCGCCTGGTCGCCCTGTCCATGACGCTGGGTCTGGCCAGGCTCGAAAGTCCCGCCGAACCGCTGGGCGGCCTGCTGGCCAAGGCGCACGAGGAGGCGGGGGTCGCGCTGGTGGAGATCAGGGAGCTGATCCGGGGCATCCACCCCCAGATCCTCACGGACCGGGGCCTGGAGGCCGCCGTCGAGGACATCGCCGACCGCTCGGCGGTCCCGGTGGACGTGAGTTTCGACCTGCCGGGACGCCTGCTCGAAGCCGTGGAGACAGCGGTCTACTTCGCGGTCTGCGAGGCCCTGGCCAATGTCGCGAAGCACAGCAGGGCGACCCGGGCCCGGGTGACCGGACGGGCCGAGAAGGGCCGGCTGACCGTGGAGGTGGAGGACGACGGGGTGGGCGGCGCCGACACGGTCGACGGGACGGGGCTCCAGGGGGTGGCCGATCGCATCTCGGTGCTCGGAGGCCACCTGCTAGTGTCCAGTCCGCCCGGCGGGCCCACGGTGTTCCGCCTGCAAGTCCCCTGCTCACCCGCCCGATCGAGGACATGATGTTGCGCATCGTACTGGCCGAGGACAGCGTGCTCCTGCGGGAGGGCCTGGTCGGTCTGCTGGAGCGATTCGGTCATCAGGTGGTGGCAGGGGCCGGAACCGCCGAGGAGCTGACCGCGGCGGTCGCCGAGCACCGCCCGGACATCGTGGTGACCGACGTCCGCATGCCGCCCGGCTTCTCCGACGAAGGACTGCGCGCCGCGATCAGCCTGCGCAAGCAGCAGCCGGGCCTGCCCATCCTGGTGCTCAGCCAGTACGTCCAGCGCGCCTACGCCGAGGACCTGCTGGACTCGTCGGACGGTACGAGCGTCGGCTACCTGCTCAAGGAACGCATCGGCAACGTCGAGGAGTTCATCGACGCCCTGCACCGGGTCGCCGACGGCGCCACGGTGGTGGACCCCGAGGTGGTCCGGCAACTGATCCGGCACCGCCGCGACCCCATGGCGAGGCTGACCGCCCGCGAGCAGGAAGTGCTGGCCCTGATGGCGGAAGGCAAGTCCAACGCCTCCATCGCCGCGGCCCTGACCGTCAGTGAGGGAACGGTCAGCAAGCACTTCGGCAGCATCCTCACCAAGCTCGACCTCAACCTGTCCGACTCCACGAACCGCCGGGTCCTGGCGGTACTCGCCTACTTGCGCGGGTGACCCCCGCCGCCCGCGTCCCTCCCCCGCCCCTCAGGCCGCGAGCCAGCCGCGCTGCGCGGCCAGCGCGCCCAGCTGGAACCGGCTGCGGGCCCCGAGCCGCCCCATCAGCTCGGCGGTGATCCGACGGCTGGTGCGTACGGACACACCGAGCTTGCGGGCGATGACCTCGTCGGTGAGCCCACTGGCGAGCAGCCCCAGTACGGCACTCTCCTGGTCCGCCAGGGCGCCGTCGCTGTTCCGGCAGCGGTCCTCGCCGAACCGGGCCGCCAGCTGCCAGACGTGTTCGAACAGCGCCTGCAGCGCGGCGACCGGCCCCGGTCCGGACAGCAGGAAGGCACCCCGGTCCGGATCGTTGGGATCGACCGGGACGAGCGCCACCCGCCGGTCCCAGATGATCATGCGCAGCGGCAGGTGGGCGACGGTCCTGACCTGGCCCCCCTGCTCACCGAGCCACTGGGCGTACTCGCTGGTCGGCCGGTCGTTGCGGATGCTGTCCAGGTAGACGGACCTGACCCGTACGGACCGCTCCAGCAGCATGAGGTCCAGCGCCCTGGCCTCCCGCAGGCTCTCCGCCGGCTGCGCGCCCCCCGGCAGGAAGACCTCCACCTCTTCGCGGCACTCGTGGGCGGCCTTCTCGATCCAGGCATGGACCGCGTCCGCGCCACTGGCCAGTTTCACCGTGCCGGGGGCGAGCCTGCCCTCCTCCTCCCGGTAATCGGCGATCAGCCGGGCGGCCGCGAGCTTGCTCGCCGAAAGGGACTGCTGGAGTTTCAGCAGTTCCGTCTCCTGGGACTGAATGAGCATCTTGAGCCCCAGTTCCGGATCCACCAGACGGGTGGATCCGTGGTTCTCCCAGGACGGACGTACCAGCGAAAGTTCGGAAAGCTCCTCAAGTGCGGTGGAAACCCGGTCGACGGACCAGCCGAACTGTTCCGCCATCACCTGTATTTCTGTCTTCGGCTCTTTGAGCAGGGTGCGGTAGGCGTATTCCGCATCCTGGCCGAGGCCGATCTCCTTGAGCATGCCATTCCCCCTCCGCCACGGCGCCCACCGCGCATGGGCCGGTCCGTTCCCTTGATTCGCACTGCATCACTCCGCCGGCCGAGCCGGTGTCCCCCGGGGTTCAACCCCGTCCTGCCGTCTTCATGGCGGGAGCCTAGCCGCAGGTTTTTTCGGCTCATTTTTATGCGGCTTCCACTGCGGAAAATCGGGGAAAAATTAAGCCAAAAATTGAGTGGGGTACGGTTTGACCAGAACGAACGAAGCAGCTTCCGAGGGGGATCTCAAGAATGCGTAACAACAGAAAGTTCTTCGCGGCGGTCATCGGTGCGGCCTGCTTGAACGTCCTGCTGTTCACCGGCACGGCGAATGCGGAGGACGACCTGCCCTGGACCCTCTCGGTCCCCACGGCGGTCGCGGCGATCACCGTGACGGTCGGCGCGGAGGACGACCTGCCCTGGACCGGGCCCACCCCGGCGCCGGCTCCGGCTCCGGCCGGCAGGGCAGGAGCGCTGGACAGCGACCTGCCCTGGACGAAGTAACACACCACACCTACAAGGCGTCGACCGAGGTGGTCCCGGGGGAACGGGAACCATCGGCCGACGCCTTGCGCGTTCGGGCGCGTGGAGGGGGCGGTGCGCGTACCGGCCCCGGCCCGCCGCTTCGGCCGTCAGGAGCGGATGCGCAGCCCCGTGCCCCTCAGGCAGAGGGCGACATTGCGCACGGCGGCGGTGAGTTCCTCGATCACCTTGGCGGCCTGGTCCGCGTCGTGAAGGGCCGACCGGTCGACCTGGGTGAGGCCGAGTTCCTCCGTGAGCCGGCGTACCGCCTCGATGTTCTGGAGGGAGATCATGGGCGCCGGGGCGTCGGCGGAGGGCGCCGGGCGCGGAGGCGACTCCGGGTCCGGGTGGCCGATGGGGGACGAGTGGTGCATGCGGGTGACCGGCCGGACCGCGGATTCCTCGTATCCCGCGCGTTCCTGACCGCCCAGGGGGCCCTGGTGCGCCGGAGGGGCGAAGGGGGCGCCGGGCGCGGGATTCGCATGATTCGCGTGGTTCATGTGGGACGTCTCGGACGCGAGGCGCGGCACCGGGCCGCGGAGGGGCGCCGCCTGCTCGAAGAGCGCCGTGCCACTGGCCTGCGGTTCGTGCCGTGCGTCCGGGAGTCCGGAGCGGTGGACCTCCGTGCCGTCCGTCGCCAGGTGGTTCCAGTCCGGCTGCTGTGCGGAGTTCGCGGGCCTCGCCCGCGGCAGCATGAAACCTTCGCTGTCCGAGAGCCCGAGGGCGAAGACCGGCTGGGACATGGCGGGCGGGTACTCGGCCATCCACTGCGCGCGGTAGCAGTCGACCTGGTCCGCGCAGGCGGTCCGGGCGTGGAAGACCGCGCTCCCGTCCTCCCGGTCGGGGTACCAGAGGTTGGGGCCGGGGAAGCGCACCGTCCGCATCCGGGGCTTGATGTGCTCCGCGCATCCGATGCAGCAGTCGGGCGGGACGATGAGGGTGACGCCTCCGTTGTGTTCGGGCCGCCGGGGGCCGCCCTCCCACCGGTACTCCCCGTTGTGGCAGGGAGGCAGTTCACCGCAGGCCCGGCAGACGGAGTAGTGCTCCGGCAGGACCTGCCAGTCGTGGGACGCCGGTGCGCACCAGTGCTTCGGAGCGGACCGGGGGAGGTTCTCGTTGCGCAGCACCAGGACGATGGGGCGCTTGTAGAAGTCCGCCCGCGCGGGGGCCTCCGTGGCAGGCTGCCCGTTGGCCCGGTGCAGGCTTTCGGAGTGCTTCCACAGCTCGACGTGATCACGCCAGGCTTTCTCGTACGACTTGGGCCACGGGTCGCGGTACCCGTGGATTTCGAGGATCCGCCAGGGCTGCCGGTCGACGACGACGATGTGGCCCGCTCGCAGGCGAAGGTGCGTACCGTCGTCGGCCTCTTCGGGCCAGTCGATCCGACCGATGCGAATGGGCTGATCGGGGAGCCATTCGCTGACGTGCATCACATGCTCCTCAACAACCAAGTTCTATCGACTGAATAGTTACTGGTAGTCTTGAGGACTTTGCACACAAAGCGGACCAGCCACGCATGTACCGCCCGATTAATACCCGTACAGACCAATACCCCCAGTATCTCCCCCCTGAGAGCAGTCCTTAAGCAAGCCGAACGTGTGACGCGGGGTCACTCTCGTGAGGGAAGCCCTCAGAACTCCTGTGACGCCGTTCCCCGGCGCGGTCCGCCCCGTGACCCATGAGCACTTCCCCCCCCCGCCAGTGAGGGCGACACGGTCTGAAGTCCCCTTCGCGGACAAGGGCGAAGATGACCATCTCCTTGTCCCCACGGGGCCGCGGAAGGAGCGCAGCAGAGTGCGCCGCATCTCGGCCGACGTCCTGATAGCCGCCGAGCCGGAGGAAGTGTGGTCCGTCCTCACGGACTTCGGCCGGTTCCCCGAATGGAACCCGTTCATCGTCGCGGCGGACGGCGGACACGCCTGGCGCCCGCCCCAGCAGCCCGGCCGCCTCCTCGGCCCCGTCCCTCTCCAGCGCCCCCGGTCCGCGCGCGGCGAGCCGCTGGAAGGCGTCGGCCTCCACAAAGGCGCCGGACATGTTCAGGGCGTAACCGGCGTAGCCGCGGCCCAGCAGGCGGGCCGGCGTCCGCGGGTCCGCGCCCCTCAGGCCCCCAGCTCCCGGTACGCCGCCCCTATGGCCATCAGGCTCCGGGTCACCCCGGCGCTGTTCACCGCCGCGTAACTGATCACCAGCGCAGGGGGCCTCGACGTGTCCGTGAGGGTGTAGAAGTGGCCGCCCCTGACCAGTACGGAACGGTGGCGGGCGGCCCGGACCAGGGCTTGCTCGTCGACGTGGGCGGGGAGTTCGAGGTACGCCTGCAAGCCGCTGTCGCGGCCGATGAGGCGGCTGCCGGGAAGGCTCGCCCCGGCCTGGCGGCGCACGGCCTGGCGGCGGCGGTGGAACTCCGAGCGGAGCTTGCGCTGGTGCCGGTCGAAGGCGCCGGTGTCCATGAAGCGGGTGAAGACCAGCTGCTCCAGCCCGGAGCAGCCGATGTCCCATCCCGCGCGGACGTGCTCGATCGAGGCCATCAGTTCCGAGGGGGCCGCGAGCCAGCCCAGGCGCAGGGCGGGGGCCAGGGCCTTGCTCGCGCTTCCGGCGTAGACCACCCGGTCCGGGGCGAGGCTCTGGAGGGCCGGGAGCCGGTCGTTGCGGTGCAGGAACGGGCTGTCGAAGTCGTCCTCGATGACATAGCCGTCGACCTCACGCGCCCAGGCCGTGAGGCGTTCGCGGCGGTCCCGGCTGAGCCGGGCGCCCGTGGGGAACTGGTTGCCGGGCGTGGCCAGGACGGCCCGTACGCCGCTCTGCTCCAGGAGGTCCACCCGCAGCCCGTCCTCGTCCACCGGGATGCCGACCGGACACAGGCCCGAGCTGGTGATGAACTCCCGCTCGCCCGGGTGGCCGGGGTCCTCCACGCCGAGCGTGGTGTGACCGCGGTCGAGCAGGACCTTGCAGACCAGGGCGAGGCCCTGGGCGAACCCGGCCGTCACCATCAGGTCCTCGGGGCGGCTCCGCACACCGCGTACCCGGCCCAGATAGCCGGCCAGTACGCGCCGGGTCAGCGGGACACCGGCCGGCTGGGAGTAACCGAGCTCCCGGCGACCGGAGTTGTTGACCACGTGGGTGACGCAGCGGATCCACTCCTGGCGGGGGAAGTCCACGATGTTCGACGTCCCGGTGCGCAGGTCCCACGTGGCTCCGGGGGCGGGCTCCGGGTCGGCCTGCACGAGGGCGGAGCCGACGGCGTCGGACTGGGCGCGGCGCGAGATCGTGGTGCCCGAACCGCGCCTGGTCTCCAGGTATCCCTCGGCCGACAGCTGCTCGTAGGCCTCCACCACGACGCTGCGGGACACGCCGATGTCCAGGGCCAGTTGGCGGCTGGAGGGGATCCGTGTGCCCGGCCACAGGGTCCCGTCGTCGACTAACCCGCGCAGCGAGTTACGCACCTGGACAGCCAGCGGAAGGCGCGAATCCCGGTCCACGGTGAGCCCCAGTTGCCACGACAAGTGGTCTCCTCCCGGACGGTCGAAGTGGTATGGCCCGGGCATTCTCACATTTGATGAAGTCGTCTCGCACACACATTCGCCGCCGGGCAGGCTGCCGGCGGCACGGGGGGTGGTGCGGGGGAGCCGGGACGGTGCGGTCCTGGCATGCGTGACGTGCGGTGCCGCATGACCGGAGTGCGCCGCGGACGTGATGGTTGATTCCTCGAAGCCCCTACGGTCCGTTCGGATCAGAAAGGTTTCGTCATGTCGTTGTTGTCAGAGCTGGACCCGCCCGGAACCGGGGCGGCGGGGCCGGCGCAGGGGGCCGCCGGGCGCCCAGCGCGGCCCGGGGCCGTGCGGGTGCGCGTGGTCTCCGAAGGACTTCCGCCCGTCGACGCGCTGAGTCTGTACGAAGCCCTCGCCGCCACGCGGGAACAGGGCGACGTCTACCTCTTCGAGAGCCTGGACGGGCCGGACCAGGACCGGCACTTCGCCGCCGTCGGCTGCGGACGCCTCGCGGAGCTGCGCGTCTTCGCCGACCGGGTGGAGCTCGTCGCCCCCGGCGATCTCGGCGACGCGCTCGCCGCGGCCCTGACGGCGGCCGTCGGGGCGCCGTACGGCGCGGAGGGCGGCACACGGCGGTGGGGCGTGGGCGATTCCGGCACCGTGTGGCGGATCCTGCGCGCGGTGCAGGGCGCTTTCGACGTCGACACCGAGGTGCCCACGGGGACCTTCGCCTTCGGTTTCCTCACCACGCTGTCGTACGAGGCGGCCTGGGCCATGGAGGACCTCCCGGCCCAGCCGGCCGGGGCGGACATGCCGCGCTGCACCCTCACCCTCTTCAGGGACACGGTCTGGTACGACCTGCGGGACGGCGGGGTGCGTCATCTCGTGGCCGAGGGGCCGCGGTTGCCGGCGGACGGGGGCCAGGAGCCGCTGCGGGCGGTCGTGGCCAGGGTGAACGCCCAGGACGCGGCGAGCGGTGCCGCCGCCGTGCCGGACGCTCCGGCGCCCCGGTCCGTGCGGGACACCGTGGACGAGGAGACGTTCGTCGTGCGCGCCAAGCGGTGCCTCGGCCACATCGAGATCGGTGACGCCTACCAGATCCAGATCGGCCACCGCATCGACGTCGAGAGCGCGTTGACGCCGCTCGAGGTGTACCGGCGCCTGCGCCACCGCAACCCCTCCCCCTACATGTACCTCGTCCCCTGGACGGGACGGACGGTGATCGGGGCGAGCCCCGAGCTGTTCGTGCGTATCCAGAACGACACCATCTCCATGCGCCCCATCGCGGGCACCGCGCCCCGCGCCGCCGACCCGGACGAGGACGGCCGCCGGGTGGCGGAGCTGCGGGCCAGCGCCAAGGAACAGGCCGAGCACGTCATGCTGGTCGACCTGTGCCGCAACGACATCGGGCGGGTCAGCGTGCCCGGGACGCTCTCCGTCGACACGATGATGGAGGTCGAACCCTTCGCCTACGTCCACCACCTGGTCTCCACCGTGTCCGGCCGGGTCAGGGAGGGCACCGACGTCTGGACGGCGATCTGCGCGACCTTCCCCGCGGGCACCATGACCGGTGCGCCGAAGCTGCGCGCCATGGAGATCATCGACGACATCGAGGACCATCCGCGCGGCATCTACGCCGGGGCGCTCGGCCTGATCGACGTGCGCGGGTTCGCGGTGCTCGCCCTGTGCATCCGGACCGCCGTCCACGACGGGGACCGCTACAGCACCCAGGCGTCGGCGGGCATGGTCGCCGACTCCGATCCCCGCGCCGAATGGCGCGAGACGCTGGCGAAGATGAGCGCCACCTACTGGGCGCTGACGGGCGAGGAGCTGTTGAAGTGAAGGTTCTGCTCGTCGACGCGTACGACAGTTTCAGCCACATCATCGACCAGTACCTGCTCACGCTCGGCGCCGAGACCGAGGTGGTCCGCTCGCGCACTCGCACGGTGGAGCAGCTGGTGGACTCGGCACCCGACGCGGTGGTCCTCGGCCCGGGACCCGGGCACCCGGCGGACTCCGGGCACGTCGAGCTGGTGCACGCCTTCGCCGGTCGGGTGCCGCTGCTCGGTGTCTGCCTGGGGCACCAGGCGATCGGCCTCGCGTACGGGGCGCGGATCGCCGTCGCCAAGCACCTGATGCACGGCAAGACCAGCCCCGTCGAGCACGACGGGCAGGGGGTGTTCACGGGCGCCGCGCGGCCGCTGACCGTCACCCGCTACCACTCGCTGATCGTCACCGGTCCGCCCGCGGAACTGGCGGTGACGGCGACGTCCCTGGACGACGGTTACGTGATGGGCGTCCGGCACCGGACGCTCGCCGTCGAAGGGGTGCAGTTCCATCCGGAGAGCATCATGACGGAGGACGGGATGCGGCTCTTCGGGAACTTCCTGGAGGGAGCGGGTGCGGTGAGCGCGCTGGGGAGCGCCGCCCGCTGAAGGGGGAACCGAGGGAACAACGGGGACACGGGGAACACGGGAAATGATCCGGGGGGATCACATGAACGGCCGAGCAGACGCTGAGGCGGTGTCGCCGACCACGACGACCGCCTGCGCCAAGAAGACCGGGAACGCCGGGAAGACCGGGAAGACCAGAGAGGCCGGGGAAGCCGGGCGGGCCACGACGGCGCCCGCGGGGCCAGGGGCCTCCGGCCCCGCGGCGCGAAGAGCCACCGCCGGCTGACCGCCGCGCGGCGGCCGGCCGGGCCGTCACTGCCGCCCCGGCCGGCGACCGGAGCGGCAGTCCGTGCCCGGCGTACCAAGCCTCCGAAGGCGCCGTACGCCCCGCCCCTGCCACCGGGGCCGGCACGCGCGCCACGCCGCACCGCATCCGCATCCGCATCCGCATCGCCGTACCGGGGCCGACCGCCGCCCCGCCGTGGGCGGCCCGGACCCCCGCGACCGCGCGACCGGTCGCGGGCCGTGCCGCCGCGAACGCCCCGGGCACCGGCGGAAACCGAACGCCTCCGTACCGCCGCGCACGGCGGCCGTACGCCTCCACGACCGCGCACCCGCGTCACGAAGACACCTGCCTTCGCGCGCGGCGGCCCGCACGGCGCCGCCCCACGCGCGCTTCCACCACGAGAGGACCCCTCACCCATGTGGCTGCCCACTCAGGGCCCCGCGGCCGACTTCGCCGCCCGGTACCTCGAACTCCACCGGGCCTTCTACGGCCGGACGCTCACCGACACGGCCCTCGCGGACTGGCGCACCCGCCAGCTGCGTACCGTTCTCGACCAGGTCAGCACCGGATCGCCTTTCTACGCACGGCACTTGAAGGGCGTCGACCTCGCGTCGATCACGCCGGACGACCTCTCGGCGCTGCCCTACACCACCAAGGCCCATCTGCGGGAGGAGATGCTCGACGTCCTCAGCAGGCCGCTCGCCGACGCCCTCTTCTTCTACGAGACGACCGGCACCACCGGCCGGGCGACGCCCTGCCCGCGCGACGGCCGCGAGATCACCGCCAGCAACGCGCACATCACCGAGTCCTGGGCGTCGATCTTCCGCCACCACTTCGGCGGACACGCGCCGCGTATCGGCCTGATGGGCCCGACCGAGGTGCACTCCTTCGGCGACACCCTCGGGGACATCGCCCGCAACGTCGGCTCGCTCAACGCCAAGATCTGGCCGTACTCGCCCGTCATCGGCTTCGAGAAGGCCCTGCAGCTGATGAAGGACCTCGAACTCGAGGTGATCTGCTGCACGCCGGGGGTCGCCCTCACCCTGGCCAAGGCCGCCGAGCACTTCGGCTACGACCTGCGCCGGGACTTCTCCGTCAAGCTGCTGTTCGTCACGGGCGAGATGTGCACGCCGGCGCTCGCCCACAACCTGGAGACGGTCTGGGGCGCGGACGTCTACAACATCCTGTACGGGTCCCAGGAGGCCTTCGTCATCGCGACGGCCTGCCGCAACAAGCGCATGCACCTCTCCCAGACGAACTACCTCGTCGAGGTCGTGGACCCGGAGACCGGCGTCTCCCAGGGCCCCCGCGGCCAGGGCGAACTGACCGTGACGATGCTGGTGGACGGTGTGAAACCGCTCGTCCGGTACCGCACGGGCGACGCGGTGGCCGTCGAGGAGTCGGACTGCGGCTGCGAGATGCCGGGCGACCTCGTCCGGATCGTCGGGCGCACCCTGGACCGGCTGGAACTCGGCGGCCGGCGGTTCACCGCGGGGCAGATCGAGACGGCCGTCATGACGGGGGTCACGGGGTCCGCCGGATACCAGGTCGTGATCGAGCAAGACGCCTCGGGCCAGGACCGCCTGACCGTGCGTCTCGAACTGCTCAAGGACCTGGTGGAGACCCCGGGAAGCCTCGCCGACACGGTGCGGACACGCGCCGCCGAGGCCCTCGGGGTGCCCGTCGCCGTCGAACTCAGCGAAGGCCTCGACCCGATCGTGAGCACGGGCGCCTTCGTCAGCTGGAAGGCCGCACGCATCGTGGACCGGCGCAGCGCGCCCGACCACGAGACCCGGGTGGCCCGGAAGATGGCGGCGAACCGTGGCTATGAGAGCTGACGCGGTGGCGCCGCCGCTGCCCGGCGCGCTCGCCGAGGAGTACGCCGCGCGATGGAGCGAGCTGGCCCGCCGGTGGGCGGCCCGGCCCGGGACCACGCTGGGCACGCTCGGCCCGGCCGGGACCTCCAGTGAGCTGGCGGCCCGCTTCCTCGCGGCGGAGCACGGCCTCTCGGTCGAGCTGTTCGCCACCTTCGACGACGTTTTCGACCACCTCGTCGGGCGGAAGGTCGAGTTCGCCCTCGTCCCCAGCGCGTACGGGGGGCTCACCCGCTTCCACTGGCACCGGGACCTGCGGTTGCAGGCGTTCTTCCCGCAGGCCACACCGGAGTACGGGATCGCGGCGGGGGCCGCCGGCTCCCCCGCGCCGGGCGACGGTCCGCTCGTGGTCGCCGCCATGTGGGAGGTCCGCCGGATCTACGCCGAGGTGGTGCCCCCGGAGCTCCGCGACCGCGAGGTCGCGTGGGTGGACGTCTCCTCGACCCAGCAGGCCGCGGAGGTCGTCGCCGGGGGCGGCGCGCAGCTCGCGGTCACCAACGCGCCCGGAGTACGGGCGCAGGGGCTGAGCTGGGTGGCCCGGCGTCCCGGCGCGGAGATCATCTGGACCCTCTTCGGCCGCGCGGAGGACGCGGAGGACGGGGAGGGCCCCGAAAGCACCGGCGCCGCCGGCTAGCCGGCCCACCACGCGCGACAACCACCAGACGCAGCCGACACGGGAGATGTCCGACGTGCCACGCAAAACCCTGCTCCACCGCGCCACGGTCCAGGAGGGCCTGGGCCGGGCCTCGCTGCCCCGCCGCAGTGTGCTGCTCGACGGCGACCGCATCGAGGCGGTCCTGCCGGAGGGCCTCGCCCCGTTGCACTCGCCCGAGGTCGACGTACTCGACCTCGACGGGCGCACCGTGATGCCCGGCATGACCCTCGGGCACACCCACATCGCGTACCTGAACATCCTCGACGGGCGGGAGATGCTCTTCAAGTACTCCGTCCCCGAGGTCACCCTGGCCGCCGCCGAGAACACCACCGCCCTTCTCGGCCTGGGCTACACGGCCTTCGTCGGCGCGGGTTCGGTCGCCGGGATCGACATGGCGCTGCGCAGGGCCGTCGACTCCGGGCGCCTCCTGGGCCCCAGGATCACCCCGTGCAGCCGCGACCTGATGGTGTCAGGGCCCCCCGAGCGCCGCAATCCCGAGGTCAGGAAGCGCATCCCGTCGGACCTGATGCGCCTCGCGGACACGCCGGAGGAGATGGCGGAGTACGTCGCCGGGGAGATCGCGCAGGGCGCGGAGATCGTCAAGGTCTTCTCGTCGGGCGACGACACCTTCCCCAACGGCCGCTCCCACGAGCTGCTCTTCACCGCCGAGGAGCTGGTGGTCGCCGCGCGCACGGCCCACGAGCACGGGGCCAGGGTACGGGCCCACTCGCGCGGCCTGGAGGGCATCCGCAACGCGATCGCCGCCGGGGTCGACGTCATCGACCACGCGACGTACGCCGACGACGCGGCGCTCGACGCGATCGCCGAGCGGGGCATCTTCGTGGTGCCGAGCCTGTACCAGCCGCACATGCTGCTGACGACCGGGACCGAGCACGGCAAGACCCCGGAGTACCTGGAGACGCTGGAGTTCGAGGCCGAGGTGGCCAACACGCTGCGCATCCTGCCGCTCATGGTAAAGCGCGGCATCCCGGTCGTGGCCGGGGACGACTTCGGCTTTGCCTGGACCCCGCACGGCACGTACGCCAAGGAGCTGGAGCTGTACGTGACCATGGCGGGCATCCCCGCCCCCACCGTGCTGACCTGGGCCACCGCCAACGGCGCCCGGCTCGCGGGACGCGGCGACGACGCGGGGACGGTCCAGGCGGGCCGGCTCGCCGACCTGGTCGTCACGGACGGCGACCCGGCGCAGGACATCACCGTGCTCAGCCGCCCGGGAGCGATCGAGCTGGTGCTCCTCGGCGGCGCCGCCGTCGCGGGCGACGCCGGCGCCTTCCGGACCCGGGTCCCGGCAGGGGCCGCGTGATGGCCCGCACCCGGCCCGTACTGCCCGTGCTTCCGGTGCTCGCCGTCGGCGCCTTCGCCATCGGCACCGACACCTTCGTGGTGGCCGGGGTGCTGCCGGAGGTGGCCCGGGGCCTGGGGTCCGGCCTCGCCGACGTGGGGTGGGTGAGCACGGTCTTCGCGCTCACCTACGCCGTCCTCGCGCCCGTGCTCGGCGCGCTCACCGGCCGGGTCGAGCGGCGCACCGTACTGGTGGTCTCCCTCGTGGTCTTCACGCTCGGCAACGCGGCGTCCGCCCTCGCGCCGAGCCTCGGGACGCTGCTCGCCGCCCGGGTCGCGACCGCCGCGGGCGCCGCCCTCTACATCCCCGCCGCCTCCGCGTCGGCCGCCGCGCTGTCCCCGCCGGAGAGGCGCGGGCGCGCCATGGCCGTCGTGCTCGGCGGACTGTCCGCGGCGACCGTCGCGGGGGTGCCGTTCGGGACCTGGCTGGCCGCCGACCTGGGCTGGCGCTCGACGTTCTGGCTGCTCGCCGGGGTCGGCGCGCTGTGCGCCGCGGCGGTCGCCGGCGGACTGCCCGAGGTGCGGCTGCCCGCCGCGCCGGGGCTCGCGGCGCGGCTGGCCCCGGTACGCGACCCGCGCGTGCTGTTCACCGTGCTCACCACGCTGCTGTTCATGACCGGCGGCTACCTCGCGCTGACCTACATCGGTGCGGTGCTCGCCCCGGCGACCGACGGCTCCGGTACGACGCTCGCGTTGCTGCTCCTCGTCTTCGGGGTGCTCGCGGTGGCCGGCACGGTGCTGGGCGGGCGCGCCACCGACCGGTGGGGGTCCACCCCCGTCCTGCTCGGCTCCGTCGCGGGGCTGGGCGTCGTCCTGGCGGCGCTGCCGCCGGCCCGGGACGGGCTGTTCACCGCGGCCGTCGCCATGGCGGCCTGGGGGGTCACCGCGATGGCCACCCAGCCGCCGCAGCAGCACCGGCTGTTCGCGATCGCACCGGCCTCGGGCCCGCTGCTCCTCTCCCTGAACTCGTCGGCCACCTTCGCGGGGATCTCCCTGGGCGGGTTCGCCGGCGGCCTGGTCATCGAGCACGGCGGCGCGGACGGCCTGGACCTGCTGGGTCCGTACGGGGCCGGTCTCACGGTGCTCGCGCTGGTGACGGCCCTGATCGGCGTACGGGTGAAGGCGCCGGCCCCGCCGGCCGGGCCGGCCCGCGGGGCGCCCGAACCGGCGGGGAAGACCGGCTGACCGGAGCGGTCCCCCGGAAGCGGCCTCTCGTAATTCCCCGGAATTGGCCACACCCGGGGGACCACCCGCTCCTTACCGTCAGTCGCGTCATCAGCGGACCACCGCACCGGACACGACCACCGGCACCGGCACCGACACCGACACCGACACCGACACGCCAACGAAGGATCACAGCCCATGGACAGCACCGCCGCCGGCATCCGCACCCTGACCGTCACCATCGACGCCCGGCTGTCGGCGCACGTTCCCGGCTATGTGCTCGGTCTGATCGCCGTGCCGGACATCGACGTCGTCGAGGACGCCCCGGCGGTGGCCGCGCAGCTCACCGCCGCCGAGGACAGCCTGCACGCCGAGCGGCTCACCAAGGCGGACGTCTCCGCGTTGCCGGCGATCGCCGCCTGGCGGGACGCCTACCGCGCCGTCGGCGTGAACCCCAACCGCTTCCCCTGCGCCGCCGAGTCGGTCCTGCGCAGGGTGGCCAAGGGGGACCGCCTCCCGCGGATCAACTCCCTCGTGGACCTGTGCAACGCCGTCTCCCTGGACAGCCGCCTCCCGGTGGCCTCGTGCGACGTGGGCGGCATCGAGGACGAGCTGCACGTCCGCCTCGCCCACGGCACCGAGACCTACCTCCCGCTCGGGGCGCCCGACGCTCCCGAGCAGCCCGAGCCGGGCGAGGTCGTCTATGCCGACGGCCGGGGGCGCGCGCACTCGCGGCGCTGGAACTGGCGGCAGGGAGACGTGGTCAAGACCGGCACCGGGCGGCGCCGGATCCTGCTCACCGTGGAGTCGGCGCACGAGGGCGGCCGTGACGACGTCGAGCGGGCGCTCGGCCGGCTCACGGACACGCTCGCCGGGCTCGGTGCCGAAGCGGGGCGCCCTCTGGTGCTCGACCGGTCCACGCCGTCGGGAGAGGTGTTCGCAGCCCCGTCGGCCGCGACGGTCCGCTGACCCCGCACGCGTCGAGGCGCGTGACTCGTACGACTCGCATGAGGAGCACCGCATGAACCGTTCCATCCTGGTGGTCTACCGGCCCGCCGCAGGCCGCTACGCCGCCCAGTTCCGCAGCGTCGTCGCGGCCGCCACCGATCTCGGCGTCCGGACGGTGGTGCTGCTGCCCGCCGGTGAACAGGCTCCCGAGGCCGACGGCCTGCCCCAGTACCACGCGGATCTGGAGGACACCGCCTCCGTGCGCGCCGCGGTGGACCGGATCGTCGCCGAGCACCGCATCGAGCGGATCTTCCCGCTCTTCGAGGGCGACGTGCTGCCGGCCAGCCGCTGCCGCAGGGACCACGGCATCCCCGGTCTCACCCCGGACCAGGCGCTCAACTTCCGCGACAAGAACGTCATGCACCGCAGGGCCGAGGAGCTCGGGGTGCGGGTCGCCCGCTCCTGCCGCCCCGACACCGTGACCACGGTCGCCCGGTTCGCCGACGAGGTGGGGTACCCGGTCGTCGTCAAGCCGTACGCCGGCTGGGCCTGCGGCAACACCTACCGGGTCGACAGCCGCGAGGAACTGGACCGCGTCTGGGAGGAGATGGGCGACGACCGGCACGAGTACCGGGTCGAGGAGTTCGTCCGCGGCACCGAGTTCCACGTCGACTCGCTGTTCCAGGGCGGCGAGGTCGTCTTCGAGCAGCTCTCCCAGTACACGTACTCCGTCCTGGAGTACCGCGACGAGCCGGGCGGCACCATCTCGCGCAAGTACGGCCTGTCCCCGCGCGAGCAGCGCATCCTGGAGCTGAACACGGTGGTGCTCCGCGGCTTCGGGCTGAGCACCGGTGTCGTGCACGCCGAGTTCTTCCTGCTCGACGACGGCGAGGTCGTCTTCGGCGAGGCGGGCGCCCGGGCGGGCGGCGGCTCGATCGTGCCGGCCATCGAGGCGGGGCGCGGCATCAACCTCGCGGGCGAGTGGTGCAGGCTCGAACTCGACCCGGACCACCGGCCCGCGGCACGCCTGGGCCCGGAGGTCGGCACCGAGTACCTGGCCTCCGGCGCGTACGGCCGGATCACCGCCATCACCACCCCCGCCGAACTGATGGCGCTCGACGCGGTGCTCGACGCCGACGTGTGGAAGAGCGTCGGTGACGTCCTCGCCCCGCCGACCCGCTCCAACGACGTGCTCGGCTGGTACGTGTGCGAGGGCACCGACTTCGAGGACGTACGGGCCCGCTTCAAGACCGTGCGGGACGCCTTCCGCGTCGAGACCGAGCAGGCGTAGCCATGTGGTGGACGCGGTTCAAGGAACTGCCGCTCCCGCTGCGGGTGCTCTTCCTCGCCTCCTTCGTCAACCGCGCGGGCATGTTCGTCTTCCCCCTGCTCGCCGTCTACCTGGTGCGCGGCGAGGGCCTCACCCCCGGCGAGGCGGGGCTGCTGATCTCCGTCGGCTCCACCGGGCTGCTCGTCGGCAGTCTGCTCAGCGGGCCGTTGTGCGACCGGCGCGGCCGCCGTGCGGCGCTGCTCACCGCGCTGCTGCTGAACGCGGCGGGCTATCTCGGCCTCGCCGTGCTCGACGGACCGCCGTGGACGTACGCGGGCCTGCTCTTCGTCGCCCTGGTGGGAATGGGCATGTTCAGCCCGGCGTCCAACACTCTCGTCGCCGACCTCACCACACCCGAACAGCGCCCTTTCGCCTACACGATCAGCTATGTCGGCAACAACCTGGGGATGGGCGTCGGCCCGCTGCTCGGCGGTGTCGCGGCGGCCTACTCGTACCACGTCATGTTCGCGGGGAACATCCTCGCGGGCCTGGTGTGCGCGGTGATGATCGCGGTCTGGGTGCCGAAGGACCGCGTGCGCGGCACCGGGGAACGCAGGGAGAAGAAGCGTTCCGGGCCGCTCGGGCACGGCCACGTGCTGCTGATCGTCCTGGTCTCCTTCTTCTACGTCGTGCCGCTGATCGGCCTCGAATACGCGCTGCCGCTCGCCGTCACCACGGTGCTGCACGACTCGGCGAGCCTGGTCGGCGCCGTCTACACGATCAACAGCGTCGTCGTGGTGAGCCTCGGCCTGGTCCTGGAGAAGCACATCCGGGGGCACGGTACGAAGGTGCTGCTGCTGGTCGCGGGAGCGCTGTGGGCGCTGGGCCTCGCCATGATCGTCGTCGGGTTCTCGCTGGCGGCCATCCTGCTGTCCACGGTGGTCTGGACGCTCGGCGAGATCATCGTGTCCGTCGTCGTGCCCACGTACATCGCCGACCACGTCGACAAGCGCCGGGTCGGCAGCTTCATGGCGCTGAACGGCTTCGTGCTCGGCCTCGCCCGGCTCGTCGTACCGGTCGGTCTCGGCGTGATCTGGACGGCCCACGGCCACCAGCCCGTCTTCCTCGTCCTCCTCGCGGCGCCGCTGGTGGGCATGGCGGCGTTCGCGCTGCTGCGGATCAGGCCCCCGGTCACCGCGAAGGACCCCGAATCCACTCCGGTTCACCCGGCCGCCCCTGCCCAGGCGGCGGATGCGCCGGTCCCCGGCACCTAGGGGGCCCGGGACGGTATCCGCCGTCCCGGCCTCCGCACCGGTCCCACTCCACTCAAGGAAAGTGTTCATGTCTCAGACGAAGTTCCTGCTGTCCGAAGACCGCACCCCCACCACCTGGTACAACGTGGTCGCGGACCTGCCCAAGCCGCTGGACCCGATGCTGCACCCCGGCACCCGGGAGCCGCTCACCGCGGCCGACCTGGAACCCCTGTTCCCGGCCTCGCTGATAGCCCAGGAGTTCTCCACCGACCGCGAGGTGGACATCCCCGGCGCCGTCCTCGACGTGTACAAGCAGTGGCGGCCCAGCCCGCTGGTGCGGGCCCGCCGCCTGGAGAAGGCGCTGGACACCCCGGCCCGTATCTACTTCAAGAACGAGGGCGTCAGCCCGGCCGGCAGCCACAAGCCCAACACCGCCGTGCCGCAGGCGTACTACAACAAGCAGGCGGGCGTGGAGCGGCTCACCACCGAGACCGGCGCCGGTCAGTGGGGCAGCTCCCTCGCCCTCGCCTGCCAGTACTTCGGCCTCGTCTGCGAGGTCTACATGGTCAAGGTGAGCTACCAGCAGAAGCCCTACCGCCGCGGCCTGATGGAGACCTTCGGCGCCAGCGTCACCGCCAGCCCCAGCGAGCTCACCGAGGCGGGCCGGGCCGCGCTCGCCGCCGACCCGGACTCCCCCGGAAGCCTGGGCCTGGCCATCTCCGAGGCGGTGGAGGCGGCCCTCGGCAGCGGCGGCACCGCCAAGTACGCGCTCGGCTCGGTGCTCAACCACGTACTGCTGCACCAGACGATCATCGGGCAGGAGGCCCAGCTCCAGATGGAGCTGGCCGAGGACTACCCGGACATCGTGATCGGCGCGGCCGGCGGCGGCTCCAACTTCGGCGGCCTCGCGCTGCCCTTCCTCGGCGAGCAGCTGCGGGGCGGACGCTCCGTGCGGGCCATCGCCGTCGAGCCGGCGTCCTGCCCGACCCTGACCGAGGGCAAGTACGACTACGACTTCGGTGACACCGCGGGCATGACGCCCCTCACGAAGATGCACACCCTCGGCCACGACTTCGTGCCGCCGAGCATCCACGCGGGCGGTCTGCGCTACCACGGCATGTCGCCGATCATCAGCGCGCTCAAGGAACTCGACTTCCTGGAGGCCCGCGCCGTCCCGCAGACCGCCTGCTTCGAGGCCGGGGTGACCTTCGCCCGGAGCGAGGGCATCGTGCCGGCGCCGGAGTCCACGCACGCCGTGCGCGCGGCCATCGACGAGGCGCTCGCCTGCAAGGAGTCCGGCGAGGAGAAGAGCATCCTGTTCTCCCTCTCCGGACACGGCCACTTCGACATGCAGGCCTACATCGACTACTTCGCCGGGAAGCTCAAGGACTGACCGGTACGAGGAGGGGCGGGCCCGACCGGCCCGCCCCCGCACCGCTAGCCAGTGACTCATGGGGGAGTTTCATGCAAGGCGTACACGGAGCAAAGCCTGTCATCCTCGGTATATCGGGGTCCGAACGTGCCGGGGGGAACACGGATCTGGCACTCGACTACGCGGGTGAACTGGTGCGGGAGCGGGGCGCCGTCTTCCGCCAGGTGCACCTGCGCGACCACCGCATCTCACCGTGCAGCCCGTGCGGTGACTGCAACAACCGGACCGACCCGTGCGCCCTCCAGGACGACATGCCCGCCGTCGTCGAGCAGATGAAGCAGGCCGACGGGATCATCTACGCCGTGCCCGTGCACGGCTTCGGTCTCGCCCATCTCATGCAGATCTTCATCGAACGGGCGGGCGTCGGCTATCTGCGGTTCGACCGGCCGCTGGCCAACAAGGTCGGCGGGATCATCGTCACCGGCCGCCGCTACAGCGACGCCTCCGTGCACAACCAGCTCGTGGACAACCTGCTGCTCAACCGGATGATCATGGTGGGCAGCGGCTTCCCCGCGCTGTTGCGCAACACCTCGCGGGAGCCGGGCCTGAACGACGCCGAGGGCCTGGACGCGCTGGAGCGCATGGTCCACCGGATGATCGACATGACCCTGCTGCTGCGCAGGGTCCGGGCGGCCACCGGGGAACCGCTGCTGCCCCTCGACGACCGCAACGAGCGGGTCGTACGCGAGCGTTCGGCGTCCTGAGACACACCACCCGCCCGCCCGCCCGCACCGCCCACCCGCACCACCTACCCGCACCACCTACCGAGGAGAGCTCTCCCCATGACCACCACCACTCCCGCCCTCGTCGGCATCGACTTCGACGCCATCCCCTGGGAGAAGTGGCACAAACCCGGCGCCGACGGCCGGGTGAAGATCGCGTACACCGGAGGTCTGCGGGTGCGCCTGATGGAGCTGCCCGCGGGCTTCAACGAGGAGGAGTGGTGCGAGCGCGGCCACCAGGGCTACGTGCTCCAGGGCGAGTTCACCATCCACTTCGACGACCGTTCGGTGCCGTGCCGCCCCGGCATGGGCTTCGTCATCCCCGGCGACGAGCGGCACCGCTCCCAGGGCTCCGACGGCGAGCCCACCGTCGTGTACGTGATCGACGAGGTGCCCGCGCCATGACGGGCACGGCACGGATCGAGGAGCTGCGCGGTTCCATCGACGGCCTGGACCGCCAGATCGTCGCCCTGCTCGCCGCCCGCACCCGGGTGGTGCGGGAGCTGACCGAGTACAAGCGCGACGAGGAGACGGTGCGCTCGCCCGGCCGCGTCGACCAGGTGATCGCCAAGGTGCGCCGGCTCGCGGAGGAGCAGGGCATGCCGCCCGGCATCGCGGAGGCCACCTACCGCACGCTCATCGCCGAACTGACCGAGCTCCAGCTCGACCGGCTCGCCGAGCGGCGGGCGGCGGCCCGGGAGGGCGTGACGTGACGCGCCGCCGCCTCGCGGACCTGCGCACCGCGCTCGCCGGACTCGATCCGATGCCCGGGGAACTGGTGCGGGAACGGGAGGAGGTCCCGGCCAGGTTCGGGGTCTCCTCCCGGTACGCGGCGTGGGCCGGGACACCGGCCCCGCCGCCGACGGGGCCGGGGCCCGCGGTCCTCTTCGAGCGGGTCACGCCCAGTGCCGCGGGCGCCGAGGCACGGGCCGTACTCATCGGCCTGTACGGCACCCGCCGCCGGGCGGCCGCGCTGCTCGGAACCACCCCGGCGCAGCTCCCGCACCGGCTGCTCGACGCGGTGGCGTCACCCGTGCCGCCGGTGAGGATCCGGGGCGAACGCGCCCCTGGCCGGACAGAGCTCGCGCCGGACCTCACGGCGCTGCCGGTGCCGGTCCTCACCGACGCGGACGCGGGCCCCTACCTGACGCTCGGCGCGGTCCTCGCGACCCATCCGGAGACCGGGGTGCGCAACCTGTCGATCCACCGGATGTGCGTACAGGGCCCCGACCTCCTGTCGATCTGGATGGTGCCGGGACGGGACCTGGAGGCCGCCCACCTGGCGGCCCGGCGCCAGGGCCGGCCGCTGCCGGTCGCGATCCACCTGGGGCTCGGACCGGCCGTTCTGCTCTCCTCGTGCTGCCCGGCCTCCCTGGTCCCCGGGGGAGTCGACGAACTCGCCGTGGCGGGCGCGCTGGGCGGCGCTCCGGTGGAGCTGACGTCCTGCCGGACGGTGGACGCGGAGTGCATCGCGCACGCCGAGTACGTCCTGGAGGGCGAGCTGCTGCCCGGTCCGGTGCCGGAGAACCCCCGGGGGCCGTACGCCACACCGGAGTTCCTCGGTTACCAGGGCCGGGCGCACCCCGGGCTGCCAACCGTCCGGATCTCCGGGATCACGGCGCGCGAGGGAGCGATCCTGCAGACCGTCTCGGGCCCGGGGCACGAGCAGTCGGTGCTGCTCGGCTTCGGAATGGAGGCGGCGGTCCTCGGACGGCTGCGGCAACTGGGCACACCGGCAAAGGCGGTGCACTGCCACACGGCGGGCGGCGGCCAGCTCATGGTGGTGATCCAGTGGCCGGCCAAGCGGTCGGCCGCCGACGACGAGGCGGTGCGCAAGGCCGCGGAGTCGGTCCTGGAGGAGTTCCGGATGGCCAAGCTCGTCGTCTCCGTGGACGAGGACGTCGACCTGGAGTCGGACGCGGACCTGTGGTGGGCGATGAGCACACGGCTGCAGGCCGACCGGGACATCTCGGTCCTGCCGGACCGGGAGGGCTTCCCCCTGGACCCGACGCAGTCCCCCGCGTACTCGGACACCCTGTCCGCCGAAGGCCGCACGGCGAAGGCCCACTTCGACTGCACCGTGCCGCACGCGCACCTCGCCCGCTTCCACCGCCCGCGCTTCACGGAGCCGGAGGGGCCGGAGGAGCCGGAGGCAGGTCCCGCCGGCGGCCCGTCGCCTCGCGCACCGCGGCGGCCAGCAGGGCGACGCCCTCGGTGATGCGGGGGGCGGGCAGGGCGGCGTACCCCATCAGGAACGTCGGTTCGGCCGGCGGGTCCTGGACGAAGTAGCCGGACGCGGGGTAGATCCGGACCCCGCGCCCGGCCGCCAGGCGGACGATCGTGTCCTCCGGAACGCCCCGCGCCCCGATGAAGGTGACCAGGACGTGCAGGCCGGCCGCCTCGCCGGAGATGCGGACCTCGGCGCCGAAGTGCTCGTACAACGCCCCCAGGAGGCGGCTTCTGCGCTGCCGGTACAGGCGCGTCATGCGGCTGATGTGGCGGGCGTACGCACCGGTGGAGATGAAGTCGGCGAGCGCCTCCTGGGCCACCGTGGGCGTCAGCCGGTCGGTGATCCACTTGATGCCGAGGAAGGGCTGCACGAGGTGCGGCGGCAGTACCGCGTAGCCGATCCGCAGCGCGGGGAAGAGCGTCTTGCTGAAGCTGCCCACGTAGACGACGGTGTCCCGGTGGCGCTCGGCCGCGAGCGCGGGCAGCCGCTCGGCGGTGAACGTGAACTCGTTGTGGTAGTCGTCCTCGAGGACCGTCGCACCGTGCTCGTGTGCCCACTTCAGGAGCCCGCGCCGCCGCCCCTCAGACATGATGAACCCGGTCGGGAACTGGTGCGACGGCGTGACGTACACCAGCTTCACCCGCCCGGGATCGTGCCCCTGGGCCCGCACACAGGCGTCGATGTCGGCCACCCGCAGCCCCTCCTCGTCCACGGGGACCGGCACCACGGCCGCCTCGGAGCAGCCGAACACCTGGCGCAGCACGGTGTGGCTGGGGTCCTCGATCACCACCACGTCACCCGGCCTGACCAGCATCCGGACGAGGATGTCCAGGGCCTGGGTGGCGCCGCCGGTGACCATGATCCGGTCGGGGTGCGCGTCGAGGGCCCGGCTCTGCCGGACGAGGGCAGCAATCTCCGTACGCAGCGTCGGGGAGCCCTCGGCCGGGCCGTAGCCGAGCGCGGCGACGTCGGCACGGCCGTACGCGTCGTGCAGGGACTGCCGCCAGCGGGCGACGGGGAAGTCCGCGAGCGCCGGAGTGCCGTGCCGGAAGTCGAGTGCGACGCCCGGGTGGCGGGTGGGCGGCGGCTCCCAGGGCTGCCACAGCGCGTTGCCGCCGTCGGTGGCCCGAGGCGGCTGCGGGGCGAGCACCGTGGGTGCCTTCCGGGGCGGAGGGGGCGAGCCCGCGCCGCTCGCGAGACCGGCGACCCTGGTGCCGGAGCCGCGCCGGGCCGTGAGGATGCCCTGGGCGCGCAGGAGTTCGTACGCGCGAGTGATGACGGTCCTCGACACGTCGAGCTGCCGGGCGAGCTCGCGGGACGCGGGCACGGCCTCGCCCGGCCGCAGCCGGCCCGACCGCACCAGGGCGGTGACCTGGTCGCACACCTGCTGTTGCAGTGGTGTGCCGCCGTCCCGGTCCAAGGTGATGAGCAACTCCGATGCCCCCACGTCCCCCTCCGTTTCCCCCGCCTGCGCCTGCGCCTCCGCCGAGTCTGCCACGGGGGTGCGGCTCCGTTCCTCGGCTCCGTCCGGCCGGCCGGGCGAGGCCGTGCCCGGCTTGTCCGACGGTTCGGGGCCGTACGTCAGGCGGGTCCGGGTCCGGGTCCGGGTACGCGTCGGCGGCCGGCGACGACCACGAGCCCTCCGAGGACCGCGACGAAGACGGTGACACCACCCGTCAGCCCCACCACGTCGCTGAGACCCCCCGCCACCGGCGTCCGGAGTCGCGTCGGCCTCGACCGGATCCCACGGCGGAACGGCGGAGTCGAGCGGGGAGGGGCCACCGGGCCGGCCCGTGCCCCGGCCTGCGCGAGCGGTCACTCCCCGGGGTGCGAAAAAGCAAAAGCCCCAGGTCACGGCGAGTGAGTCCTGGGGCTTCCACAGAGCCGCCTTCGGGATTCGAACCCGAGACCTACGCATTACGAGTGCGTTGCTCTGGCCAACTGAGCTAAGGCGGCGCCGCTGCCGACACGATGGTGCGATCAGCAGCGGGCACAAGTCTACACAGTTTCGAGGGGTGCTCCGCACAGCCCCGGGCGGGCCGCCTTCGCGCAGGTCAGAGAGGGGTCAGGAGCACTTCTTGGCGTTCTTCGGAGGCGTGCCCTCCAGGAGGTAGGTGTTGATCGCCGTGTCGACGCAGTCGCTGCCGCGGCCGTACGCCGTGTGGCCGTCGCCGTCGTACGTCAGGAGGGTGCCGGAGGCGAGCTGGCCGGCCAGGGACTCGGCCCACTTGTACGGGGTCGCCGGGTCGCGGGTGGTGCCGACCACGACGATCGGGGCGGCGCCCTTCGCCTCGATGCGGTGCGGGGTGCCGGTGGGCGCGGTCGGCCAGTACGTGCAGTTCAGGGAGGTCCAGGCGAAGCCCTCGCCGAAGACCGGGGACGCCTTCTCGAAGGCGGGGAGCCCGGTGCGGACCTGGTCGGGGCCGGTGAAGGCCGACGGGAGGTCCAGGCAGTTCACGGCGGCGTTGGCGTACATGAGGTTCGCGTAGCTGCCGTCCTCGGAGCGCTCGTAGTACGTGTCGGCCAGCGCGAGCAGGCCCGCGCCGTCCCCGCCCATCGCGCGGGTGAGGCTCTCGCGCAGCTGCGGCCAGCCGGACTCGTCGTACATCGCGGCGATCACGCCCGTGGTCGCCAGGGACTCGCCCAGGGGACGGCTCCCGCCGGTGGGGACGGGCTCGGCGTCGAGCTCGTCGAAGAAGCCCTTCAGCCGCTTGCCCGCCTCGTCCGGCGTACCGGTGCCCAGCGGACAGTCCTCGCGCTTGACGCAGTCCGCGGCGAACGACTGGAAGGCGGTCTCGAAGCCGGCCGTCTGGTCGCGGTTCAGGTCGCGGGCGGGCAGGGACGGGTCCATCGCGCCGTCGAGTACGAGGCGGCCGCTGCGGCCGGGGAAGAGCTCGGCGTACGTCGCGCCCAGGAAGGTGCCGTACGACGCCCCGACGTAGTTCAGCTTCTCGTCGCCCAGCACCGCCCGCAGGATGTCCATGTCGCGGGCCGAGTCGACGGTGGAGACGTGCGGCAGGATCTCGGCCGAGCGCTTCTCGCAGCCGGCCGCGAAGTTCTTGAAGGACGTGACCAGCTTGCTGGTCTCCCCCTGGTCGTCGGGGGTCTGGTCGACCTGGGTGTACGCGTCCATCTCCTTGCCCGTCAGGCACTCGACGGGCTCGCTGCGGCCCACGCCGCGCGGGTCGACGGCCACCATGTCGTAGCGCGCGCGGACCGGTGCCGGGTACCCGATGGCCGCGTACGCCTGGAGGTAGCCGATCGCGGAGCCGCCGGGGCCGCCCGGATTGACCAGGAGGGAGCCGAGACGCTTGCCGGGCCCGGTGGCCTTCTGCCGGGAGACGGCCAGCTCGATGTCGGACTTCTCCGGCTTCTTGTAGTCGAGGGGTGCCTTCACCGTGGCGCACTGGAAGCCGGGGGCACCGCACTCGCGCCACTTCGGTTTCTGCGCGTAGTACGGCTTGAGGGCGGCCGGGGCCGCTTCCTGCGACGCGGAAGCCGAGGCACTGGGCGACGAACCTCCCGACGAGCATCCGGAGACGAGCAGCCCGGCGGTCACGAGGGCGGTGGCGGAGGTCCGGATCAGGTGCCTGGTGTCCATCCTCGGAGCGTAGTGCGGCGATGACGGATTGTGCGGGGAGCGGCTCGTACGAGTGAGCCGGTCAACCGCGGCGGTGGGGTCAGCCGTCCGGTCCGCAGCCCGGCAGTCCGGCCTGCGGACCGGCAGTCCGGGCGGCGGTCCGGTCAGCCGGCGCGCAGCGCCACCGTCATCGCCTCCACCGCGAGCAGCGGCGCGACATTGCGGTCCAGGGCCCGGCGGCAGGCGATGATCGCCTCTATCCGGCGCAGGGTGCGCTCGGGGGTCGAGCTCTGCGCGACGCGGTCGAGGGAGTCCCGTACGTCCTCGTTGGCGAGGGCGACCCGCGAACCGAGCTGCAGGGCCAGTACGTCGCGGTAGAAGCCGGTCAGGTCGGTCAGCGCGAGGTCGAGGCTGTCCCGCTGCGTACGGGTCGAACGGCGCTTCTGGCGGTCGGCCAGCTCCTTCATCGCCCCCGCGGTGCCGCGCGGCATCCGGCCGCCGGACGCCGCGCCGAGCGCCGCCTTCAGGTCGTCCGTCTCCTTGACGTCGACCTCCTCGGCGACCTGCTTGGCGTCCTCGCCCGCCGCGTCGACCAGCTCCTGGGCCGCCTTCAGGCAGCCGCCGATGTCGGCGACGCGCAGCGGGAGTCCGAGCACGACGGCGCGGCGGGTCCGCGCGCGCTCGTCGGTGGCGAGCCTGCGGGCCCGCCCGATGTGGCCCTGGGTGGCGCGCGCGGCGGTCGCGGCCGTCCCGGGGTCGATGCCGTCGCGCCGCACCAGGACGTCGGCGACGGCCTCCACGGACGGGGTGCTGAGCGTGAGGTGGCGGCAGCGGGAGCGGATGGTCGGGAGCACGTCCTCCAGGGAGGGCGCGCACAGGAGCCAGACCGTACGGGGAGCGGGCTCCTCGATGGCTTTGAGCAGCACATTGCCCGCGCCCTCGGTGAGCCGGTCGGCGTCCTCCAGGACGATGACCTGCCACCGGCCGCCCGCCGGGGACAGCTGGGCCCGCCGGACGAGCTCGCGGGTGTCCTTCACGCCGATGGAGAGCTGGTCGGTACGGACGATCTCCACATCGGCGTGCGTGCCGACCAGGGTCGTATGACACCCGTCACAGAACCCGCAGCCCGGGGCCCCGCCCAGCGCCCGGTCCGGGCTGGTGCACTGCAGGGCGGCGGCGAACGCGCGGGCGGCGGTGGACCGCCCGGAGCCCGGCGGCCCGGTGAAGAGCCAGGCGTGGGTCATCTTCGACGCGGCGGGGGCGAGGGTGGCCCCGGAGCGGTCGGCGACGGCGGTCACGAGCGCGTCGGCGTCACGGGCGGCGGCGGCCAGCTGCGCCTGAACCCGCGCCTGCCCTACCAGGTCGTCCCATACGGCCATGGTGCTACCGCCTTCGCCGTGCGCTTGCGTTCTCGTGAATCCCGATCGTCCCCATTGTGGCCGACCCCACTGACACCGGGGCCCCGGTCCCCGGTCCCCGGTCCGTCCGGCATTCGAGGACCGGGGACCAAGGCCGGGGGCCGGAGCCCGGGGACCGGGGCGGTGTCCCGCCGGGAGGCTCAGCGGCGGCGGCCGCCCCGGCCCCACCGGTCGCCGTCGTCCTCGTCGGCGTCCCGGCCGCCCAGCAGTTCGTCCGCCAGCGACGGCAGGTCGTCGAGCGGCGTCTCCTCCGCCCAGTCCGACCGGCGGCGCCCACGCGCGGAGGCGCCCTGGCCCGCACCCGTGTGCGCCGCATCCGGATCCAGCCACGGCAGCTCGCGCGTACGGTCGTTGTCGTCGCCGCTGCGGTCGTCGGGCTGTTCGTCCCGGAAGAACCCCGGCGGCACCCGGTCCGAAGGCTCGTCCCGTACGGACGGCAGCGCCGCCGTCTCGTCCATCGGCCTCGTGTCGCGCACCGGCGGCAGGACAGCGGTCTCGTCCATCGGCCTCGTGTCGCGCACCGGCGGCAGCACAGCGGTCTCGTCCATCGCGGGACGAGCCGGAGCAGCGGGACCAGCCGGAGCAGCGGGACGAGCCTGAGCAGCGGGCGGCGTCGGGGAGGGCGGCGTCGGGGAAGGCGGCGTCGGGGAAGGCACCGCGTCCTCCTTGCGCATGTCGACGCGCGGCCGCTCCACCGTCTGCGTCACCTCGTCGGGCCGGACGACCGGCGTGGGCACCGTCGTCTCCGCGTCGGCCGGCGGCTCGGCCGCGGCAGCGGCCGCCGACGCCGCCGCGGAAGCCGCGGCCGCCGACTCCGCGAGCCTGCGCGCCTCCTCCGCCCGCAGCAGTGCCTCCTCGGCCCTGCGCTGCTTCTCACGGCGGCGTTCCTCCGCCTCCGCCCGCAGCCGGGCCTCCTCCTCGGCCTGCTTGCGCAGCCGTTCCTGCTCGGCGGCCCGCGCCTTCTCCTCGGCCTCGCGGCGCAGCCGCTCCTCCTCAGCGAGCCGGCGCGCCTCCTCGGCCCGTCGCCGGGCCTCCTCCGCCTGCCGTTCGACCTCGCGCTGCCGCGCCTCCTCGATCTCGCGGCGTTTGCGCTCCTCCTCCTCGGCGCGGAGCTTGGCCAGCTGTTCCTGCCGCTCGCGCTCCAGACGCTCTTCCTCCGCCTTGCGCGCGGCCTCTTCCTCGGCCCTGCGGCGCGCCTCTTCCTCGGCGGCCTTCCGCGCCTCCTCCCGCGCCTTCACCTCGGCGTCGGAGAGCGGCAGCATCTGGTCGAGACGGTGGCGTACGACCGTGGTGACCGATTCCGGGTCCTGGCCGGCGTCCACCACCAGGTAGCGACCGGGATCGGCGGCGGCCAGCGTCAGGAAACCGTGGCGCACGCGCGCGTGGAACTCCGGCGGCTCCGACTCCAGCCGGTCCGGCGCCTCCGTGAACCGCTCGCGCGCCGTCTGGGGCGAGACGTCGAGCAGAACCGTCAGGTGCGGTACGAGCCCGTCCGTCGCCCAGCGCGAGATACGGGCGATCTCGGTCGGCGACAGGTCCCGGCCCGCCCCCTGGTAGGCCACGGACGAGTCGACGTACCGGTCGGTGATCACGACCGCGCCGCGCTCCAGCGCCGGGCGTACGACGGAATCGACGTGCTCGGCGCGGTCGGCGGCGTACAGCAGCGCCTCCGCGCGGTTCGACAGGCCCGCGCTCGACACGTCCAGCAGGATCGACCGCAGCCGCTTGCCGATCGGCGTGGCACCGGGCTCGCGCGTGACGACGACCTCGTGGCCCTTGTTGCGGATCCACTCGGCGAGCGCCTCGACCTGGGTGGACTTGCCGGCCCCGTCGCCGCCCTCCATCGCGATGAAGAAACCGGTCGCGGCGGGTGCCTGGCCGGGCTCGCCGCCCTTGAGCGCCTCGCGCAGGTCGCGGCGGAGCGGGACGCCCTGCCGGTCGTCGGTCTTGGCGAGCACGATCGCGGCCACCGGCAGCAGCAGCGCGCCGACGAGCATCAGCGTGAAGGCGGCGCCGCCGTGGGCGAAGACGAAGCTGCCGCCGGTCAGGTGGTGCGGGCCGATCGCGGCGGCGAGCACCGGGGCGAGGACCAGGCCGAGGGCCACATAGATCCGTACGACGGCATGCAGGTGCTCCGTGGTGCGTCCCCGCCGGAACTCCTCGGTCTCCTGGTCGAGCAGCGTGTGCCCGGTGTTCGCGGCGACTCCGGCGGAGAAGCCCGCGAGCAGGGTGATCATGAGCACGGTCGCCGTGTCGGGCACCAGGCCCATGGCGAGCAGTGCGACGCCCGTGACGGCGATCGCGAGCGACAGCAGGCGGCGCCGGGACAGCGTGGGCAGCACCTTGCGCGCGCTGCGGATGCCGATGACGGTGCCGCCGGTCAGAGCGAGGAAGAGCAGGGCGAAGGTGACGGGGCCGCCGCCGAGGTCCTTCGCGTGCAGTACGGCGACGGCCGCCGCGGCGGCGACGGCGCCGGCGACCGTGGCGCAGGCCACGACGAGGAGCCGGATCGCACCCGTGCGTCCCTTGTCGAAGCCCGTGCCGGTCCTGGGCCGGCGCCAGCCTTCCAGGGGGGAGCGCGCGCGGGGCGTCTGCGCGTCGGGCAGCTCCAGGAAGTACAGCGTCGACACGGACGCGGCGAAGAGCCCCGCGGCGACGTACGACCCGAGGGCCGCCTGGTGCTGCGAGAACCAGGCGATGCCGGAGCCGAACAGATTGCCGACCAGCGTCGCCGTCAGCAGCACGGCGGCAGCCGCGGGAAGGGCGGCGAAGCCCGTACGCAGCGACAGCCGGTGCAGCGCGTCCAGGTGGTCCGGCAGCGGCCGCACCGACGCGCCCTCCGGCGGCGGCGCGGGCAGCAGCGCGGGGGCGGCGCTCTCCTTGGCGACCGCCCAGAAGCGCTCGGCGACACCGGCGACGAAGACGGTGCTCAGGAGTACGGCCTGGGCCCTGTCCGGGGTCCAGTCGATCCACAGCGGTGCGACGACCAGCAGGGCGAGCCGCAGCCCGTCCGCCCCGATCATCGTCCAGCGGCGGTCGAGTGGTCCCGACGGCGCGGTCAGCGTGGAGACCGGGCCCAGGAGGAGGGCTCCGAAGAGGAAGGTGGCAAGGATCCGAGCCCCGAACACCGCGGCGACCGCGAAGGCCGCACCGCGATAACCACCGCCGAACGACCCTTCCGAAATCGCCGCCTGAAGCGACAGCAACAGCAGCACGAGAAGGGCGAGGGCGTCGCCGGTACTGCCGACGAGCTGTGCGCTCCACAACCGCCTGAGCGGAGGAAGGCGCAGCAGGGCTCGTACGGCTCGCTCGCGTGAGTCTGCGGCTAGTGCGTCGGAGGTGGGGCTCACGACCGTTGGCTGCTCGGCTCGCGTCATCCGCCCAGCCTATCCGGAGCCCACCGCCCGCCGGAGGCCCGCCCGAACAAGCGTCTGTTTCCGGGCGTCCCGGCCGTCGGCAGGGGGCTGCCGAATGACCGGGCCGACCGCCCGACCGTCCGGTCACCCGACCGCCCGGTTACTCGTCCGCTCGGTTACTCGTCCGAAGCCGACGCGCTCTTGGCTGCCGTCGTCTTCTTCGCCGCCGCCGTCTTGGCCGTCGTCTTCTTCGCCGTCGTCTTCTTGGCCGCCGCGGTCTTCGCCGTGGCCGTCTTCTTCGCCGCCGCCGTCTTGGCCGTGGCCTTCTTCGCCGGAGCCTTCTTCGCCGGGGCCTTCTTGGCGGTCTTCTTCTTCACCGGGCCCTTGGCCCGCTTCTCGGCGAGGAGCTCATAGCCCCGCTCCGGGGTGATCTCCTCCACGCTGTCGCCCGTGCGCAGCGTGGCGTTCGTCTCGCCGTCCGTGACGTACGGGCCGAAGCGCCCGTCCTTCACGACCACCGGACGTTCACTGACCGGGTCCGTGCCCAGTTCCTTGAGCGGCGGCTTGGCGGCCGCCCGGCCCCGCTGCTTGGGCTGGGCGTAGATCGCCAGCGCCTCGTCGAGCGTGATCGAGAAGAGCTGGTCCTCGGTCTCCAGGGAGCGCGAGTCCGTGCCCTTCTTGAGGTACGGGCCGTACCGGCCGTTCTGCGCGGTGATCTCGACGCCCTCGGCGTCCGTGCCGACGACGCGCGGCAGCGACATCAGCTTGAGGGCGTCCTCCAGCGTCACCGTGTCCAGGGACATCGACTTGAAGAGCGACGCCGTCCGCGGCTTGACCGCGTTCTTGCCGGTCTTCGGAGTGCCCTCGGGAAGGATCTCCGTGACGTACGGGCCGTACCGGCCGTCCTTCGCCACGATCTGGTGACCCGTCGCCGGGTCCGTGCCCAGCTCGAAGTCGCCGCTCGGCTTGGCCAGCAGCTCCTCGGCGTACTCGACGGTCAGCTCGTCCGGCGCCATGTCGTCCGGCACGTCGGCGCGCTGGTGGTTCTCGTCGTCCTTCTCGCCGCGCTCGACGTACGGACCGTAGCGGCCGACGCGCAGCACGATGCCTTCGCCGACCGGGAAGGAGGAGATCTCACGGGCATCGATGGCACCGAGGTCGGTGACGAGCTCCTTGAGACCGCCGAGGTGGTCGCCGTCGCCGTTTCCGGCGTCCGCGGCGCCCCCCGGCGCGACACCGGCGTCGGCGTCGCCCTCACCGAAGTAGAAGCGCCGCAGCCACGGCACGGCCTGGGCCTCGCCCCGCGCGATGCGGTCGAGGTCGTCTTCCATCTTCGCCGTGAAGTCGTAGTCGACGAGCCGGCCGAAGTGCTTCTCCAGCAGGTTGACTACGGCGAAGCTCAGGAAGGACGGCACGAGCGCCGTGCCCTTCTTGAAGACGTACCCGCGGTCGAGGATCGTGCCGATGATCGAGGCGTACGTCGACGGACGGCCGATCTCGCGCTCTTCGAGCTCCTTGACCAGCGAGGCCTCGGTGTAGCGGGCCGGCGGCTTGGTCGCGTGCCCGTCGACCGTGATCTCCTCCGACGACAGCGCGTCTCCCTCGGCGACCTGCGGGAGCCTGCGCTCGCGGTCGTCGAGCTCGGCGTTCGGATCGTCGGCGCCTTCGACGTAGGCCTTCATGAAGCCGTGGAAGGTGATCGTCTTGCCGGAGGCGGAGAACTCGGCGTCGCGGCCGTCGCTCGCCCGGCCACCGATCTTCACCGTCACGCTGTTCCCGACGGCGTCCTTCATCTGGGAGGCGACCGTGCGCTTCCAGATCAGCTCGTAGAGCCGGAACTGGTCGCCGCTGAGGCCCGTCTCGGCAGGCGTGCGGAAGCGGTCGCCCGAGGGGCGGATCGCCTCGTGCGCCTCCTGCGCGTTCTTGACCTTCCCGGCGTACGTGCGCGGCTTGTCCGGCAGGTACTCGGCGCCGTACAACTGCGTGACCTGGGCACGGGCCGCCTGGACGGCGGTGTCGGAGAGCGTCGTGGAGTCCGTACGCATGTACGTGATGAAGCCGTTCTCGTACAGCTTCTGCGCGACCTGCATGGTGGCCTTGGCCCCGAAGCCCAGCTTGCGCGAGGCCTCCTGCTGCAGGGTCGTCGTACGGAACGGGGCGTACGGCGAGCGGCGGTACGGCTTCGACTCGACCGAGCGGACGGCGAACGACGAGTCGGCGAGGGCGGCGGCCAGGGCGCGGGCGTTCGCCTCGTCGAGGTGCAGGACGTCACTCTTCAGTTGTCCCACGGAGTTGAAATCGCGGCCCTGGGCGATACGCCGGCCGTCGACCGTCGTCAGGCGGGCGACCAGAGAGGACGGGTCGGAGGCGTCACCGGTGCGTCCCGTGGAGAACGTGCCGGTCAGGTCCCAGTACTCAGCAGAACGAAAAGCGATGCGCTCGCGTTCCCGGGCGACGACGAGGCGTGTGGCGACGGACTGGACACGGCCGGCGGACAGCCGGGGCATGACCTTCTTCCACAGGACCGGCGAGACCTCGTAGCCGTACAGACGGTCCAGGATGCGGCGCGTCTCCTGAGCGTCGACCATGGGCTTGTTCAGGTCGCGCGGGTGGGACACGGCTTCGCGGATCGCGTCCTTGGTGATCTCGTGGAAGACCATCCGGTGGACCGGGACCTTGGGCTTGAGAACTTCCTGGAGGTGCCACGCGATGGCTTCGCCCTCGCGGTCCTCATCGGTGGCGAGGAAGAGTTCGTCGGACTCCGCGAGGAGCTCCTTGAGCTTCTTGACCTGCGCCTTCTTGTCGGCGTTGACGACGTAGATCGGCTGGAAGTCGTTCTCCACGTCGACGCCGAGGCGGCGTACCTCGCCCGTGTACTTGTCGGGCACCTCGGCGGCACCGTTCGGGAGGTCGCGGATGTGCCCGACGCTCGCCTCGACGACATAGCCAGGGCCGAGGTAGCCCTTGATCGTCTTCGCCTTGGCGGGCGACTCGACGATGACGAGTCGGCGGCCGCCGTGTGCGGTCTCGCTGGTCGGGGACAACTTGGCTCTTCTCTCCGGTCGACACTCGGTGTTCTGCAGGTGACGCTGCGGAGTGTGACGGTACAACCCGCCCCCGTGTCAAACGGCAAAAGCCCGCAACGGCCACTCGAACGGTAACCCGACTCCCGGCATTCCTGCCGCCCGGACCGCTCGACCACCTCTGCGGGACTCCGCCTGAGACCTCGTGTGGATCTCTTCCGATCAGATCCGGCCGAAACACCACACTCCGAGAACGACGAAGGCCGTTCCGAACACAGTCGCCAGCGCGAAAGAGATCGCGGGACTCACTCCATACGCCACCGGCGCACGGTGCACGGTACGCGCTCCCGTCCACCACAGCAGCCCGGCCCCGAACAACGTGAACGCCGCTCCGACGAAGACCGCCGGTCCGCTCTCCATCCCCGTACCCCTCACCCTCACCGTCCGCCGGCCTGGTTCCCCGGACGGTGAGGCTGGCACCCCCGGAACACCGGCCGTCGACCTGGAAACGAACTCCGGGTGAACGGATCACGGGCTGAACGGATCACCGGGCGAACGGATCACCGGGCGGACCGGAAAACCGGAAGAGCCGGGGCGCGCGGACGCCGGGGCCCTACCGGACCCCGGCGTCCAGCGGTTCCAGGAAGCCCTGCTCGACCAGCAGCCTGATCGACTCGGGCGTACGGTCGCGCAACAGCACCGGGTCCTCGCCGAGGAGCTGGGCGATGGCGTCGAGGATGCGGCCCGCGCTGAGCGACCCGTCGGACACCCCGGCGAAGCCCGCGCCGACCGTGTCGACCTTCGTCGCGCGCCGCATGCCGCGGTTCTGGCGGAGCACCACGTACTCCGGGTCCTCCGCGCCCGGCAGCCCGATCTGCTCCTGCACGATCTCGTCGGCGAGCTTGAAGTGGCCGGCGAGCAGCGCCGCGTCGTCGTGCGTCCGCAGGTAGTCCTGGCGTTCGAAATGGGCTCGCACGACAGGGCCGAGAGGCTGTTCGACGGGGTGCGGCCACTCCTCGATGGTGATCGAGGGGTTCTCGGCGCCGGATTTGCGCAGCGTGATCCAGCCGAAGCCGACACCCTTGGTCTTGCGGGCCTCGAACTCGTCGAGCCAGGCGTCGTACCGCGCGGCGTACTCCGCGGGGTCGGTGCGGTGGTCGCCGCTGTCGCGCAGCCACAGTTCGACGTACTGCGTGACGTCCTGCACCTCGCGCTGCACGATCCACGCGTCGCACCCGGCCGGCACCCAGGAGCGCAGCCGCTCCTGCCACTCCTCGCCGTCCACGTGCTGCCAGTTGGCGAGGAACTGCGCGTACCCCCCGTCGTTCAGCCGCTCCCCCGCTCCCTGAACGAGCGTGCGGCACAGATCGTCCCCGCCCATCCCGCCGTCGCGGTACGTCAGCCGCGCGCCCGGCGAGATGACGAAGGGCGGGTTGGAAACGATCAGGTCGTACGTGTCCTCGCCCACCGGGTCGTAGAGCGAGCCCTGGCGCAGGTCGGCCTCGGGCACCCCGGAGAGCCCGAGCGTGAGCCGTGTGAAGTGCAGGGCGCGCGGGTTGAGGTCGGTGGCGGTGACCCGGACGGCGTGCTGCGCGGCGTGCAGCGCCTGGATGCCGGATCCGGTGCCGAGGTCGAGCGCGCTGGTGACCGGCGTGCGGACGGTGATGCCGGCGAGCGTGGTGGACGCGCCGCCGACTCCCAGGACCACTCCCTCGTCGCGGGTGCCCGCGCCGCCGGCGCCGCCGACCGCGCGGCCGAGGTCGGAGACGATGAACCAGTCCTGGCCCTCCTCCCCGCCGTAGGGCCGTACGTCCACAGTGGCCCGTACGCCGTCGTCCCCGTCCGCCACCCCTTCCCGCACCAGCCAGCCGTCGGCCAGGCACTGCTCCAGGGGCAGCGCGGCCCCGGCGCGGGCGGCCGGCACCGGCTGCTGGAGCAGGAAGAGCCGTACGAGCGTTTCGAGCGGGCTGTCGCCGCGCGTGGCCCGCAGCGCGGGCACCGTCTCGCTGCGGGCGAGCGCGGCGTACGCGGGCGCGCCGAGCAGCTCCAGCAGCCCGTCGGCGGTGAAGTCGGCGGCGAGGAGCGCTTCGCGGAGGCGGGCGGAGCTTTCGGGCGCGGGGAGGCTGGTCGTACTCACTGGGCCATTGTCACCGCTCGCACTGACAAAAGCCGCGCGGCCCGGCCCCTTCCGGGGGACCGGGCCGCGCGGCAGGGCGTGCGCGCCGAGATCGCGGCTTCACGGTCACGGCTTCACGGTCACGGCTTCGCGGCCGGCGAGACGGAGTTCGTCGCGCCCGGCTTCTGGCAGCCGGGCTGCTTGGCCATCGCCGTACCCACCTCGCCGGACTGGAGCTTCTGGAGCGCCTGGTCGCCGCTTCTGCTGATCCTGCTCAGCTCTTCCGCGATTCCCTTGAGGCCGTCCGCGAACTCCGCCTGGTCCTTGGTGTTCAGCCCGTCGACCTGCTTCTTCAGACCGGCGTACGCCGCGGAGGACTCATTGAGCTCCTTGACCGCCGCCTTCTGGGTCGTCTCACCGTCGCCGACGGGCGGGGCGCCCGCCTTCCCCACCGCGGCGCCCATCGCCTTGTAGGCGTCCGAGATCTGCTGGAAGGCTGCGGAGTCCGTCTTCTGGACGTCGGCCGGCTTGCTGTTGTCGGCGGTCTGCTTCTGGATGGAGGCGTTGGCGTCCGAGATCTTCTTCAGCTGGGGCTGCACCTGGTCGCAGACCGACTTCGCCCAGTCGTTGACCTTGTTGTCGCTGTCGTCGTCGCTGCAACCGGACAGCGCCATTACCAGTACCGCACCGCCGGACAGCGCGGCCGCACACTTCTTGTTCACCGGATTGGTCCCTTCCAAGGCTCTCGGCCCCGGAACATACACGCCAAGTGGGCGACGACCGCATGCCGTACGTCCGTTCCATAACCTATTGAAGCCATTTGCACCAAGGGAGAGACAGCTCACGAAACTGCCCGCGCAGCAGCGGCGACGGGCGGACGCCGCGTCAGGAAACGGCGCTCGCCCGCCTGCTGAGCAGGTGTGACGAGTACGACGAGTACGACGAAGTCCTACGGCGCGGCCTTGGGCGCCGCCGCCGGGCCCGTCGGCCTCGGCACCCGTCCGGATCCGCCCCCGGGGCCGTCCTCGTCGCCCACGGCGATGGGCCGCCGCTTGGAGACGTACACCGCGCCGACGATGACGGCGACGGCGAGCGTCGCCACCACCGCCCGCACCCCGGCACTGGCGTCGTCGCCGTAACCGAACTGCACCACCGCCGGGGCGATGAGCAGCGCCACCAGGTTCATCACCTTCAGCAGCGGGTTGATCGCAGGGCCCGCCGTGTCCTTGAACGGGTCGCCGACCGTGTCGCCGATGACGGTCGCGGCGTGGGCCTCGCTGCCCTTGCCGCCGTGGTGGCCGTCCTCGACGAGCTTCTTGGCGTTGTCCCACGCGCCACCGGAGTTGGCGAGGAAGACGGCCATCAGCGTGCCGGTGCCGATGGCGCCCGCGAGGAACGAGCCGAGCGCGCCGACGCCGAGCGAGAAGCCGACCGCGATCGGCGTCAGCACGGCGAGCAGACCGGGCGTGGTCAGCTCGCGCAGCGCGTCCTTGGTGCAGATGTCGACCACCCGGCCGTACTCCGGTTTCTCCGTGTAGTCCATGATCCCGGGGTGCTCGCGGAACTGCCGCCGCACCTCGAAGACCACCGCGCCGGCCGACCTGGACACCGCGTTGATCGCCAGTCCCGAGAAGAGGAAGACGACCGCGGCGCCGAGCATCAGGCCGACCAGGTTGTCGGGCTGCGAGATGTCCATCCGGAGGCCCAGCTCGCCGGCCTTCGCCCCGACCTCCTGGCGCGCCGTCTCGATGGCGTCCTTGTACGAACCGAAGAGCGCCGCCGCCGCGAGGACGGCGGTCGCGATGGCGATGCCCTTGGTGATGGCCTTGGTGGTGTTGCCGACGGCGTCCAGGTCGGTGAGGACCTGCGCACCCGCGCCCGTGACGTCGCCGGACATCTCGGCGATGCCCTGGGCGTTGTCGGAGACGGGGCCGAAGGTGTCCATGGCGACGATGACGCCGACGGTGGTGAGCAGACCGGTGCCGGCCAGGGCCACCGCGAAGAGGGCGAGGACGATCGACGTACCGCCGAGCAGGAACGCGCCGTACACGCCGAGGCCGATGAGCAGCGCGGTGTAGACGGCGGACTCCAGGCCGAGGGAGATACCGGCGAGGACGACGGTGGCGGGGCCCGTCAGCGAGGACTTGCCGATGTCCCTGACGGGGCGCCGGTTCGTCTCGGTGAAGTACCCCGTCAGCTGCTGGATCAGGGCGGCCAGGACGATGCCGATGGTGACGGCTGCGAACGCCAGCACCCGTGGGTCGCCCCCGTGGCCCTTGACGGCGGCGTCGGTGACGCCGTCCAGGCCGGCGTACGAGGACGGCAGGTGGACGAGGACGGCCACCGCCACCAGGACGAGGGAGATCACCGCGGAGATGAAGAAGCCGCGGTTGATGGCGGTCATTCCGCTGCGGTCGGCGCTCCGCGGGGCGACCGCGAAGATGCCGATCATCGCGGTGACCACGCCGATCGCCGGAACGATCAGCGGAAAGACCAGTCCCGCGTCGCCGAAGGCGGCCTTGCCGAGGATGAGCGCCGCGACGAGCGTCACGGCGTACGACTCGAAGAGGTCGGCCGCCATGCCCGCGCAGTCGCCGACGTTGTCGCCCACGTTGTCGGCGATGGTCGCGGCATTGCGCGGATCGTCCTCCGGGATGCCCTGTTCGACCTTGCCGACGAGGTCGGCGCCGACGTCGGCGGCCTTGGTGAAGATGCCACCGCCGACCCGCATGAACATCGCGATGAGCGCGGCGCCGAGCCCGAAGCCCTCCAGCACCTTGGGCGCGTCGGCCGCGTAGACGAGGACGACGCAGGAGGCACCGAGCAGGCCGAGGCCCACGGTGAACATGCCGACCACGCCGCCCGTACGGAAAGCGATCTTCATCGCTTTGTGTGCGACGGCCGTCAGATCCTTTTCCGGTGCGCCCTCGGCCGGGGTGGCTTCACGCGCGGCGGCCGCCACGCGCACATTGCTTCGTACGGCCAGCCGCATCCCGATGTAACCGGTCGCCGCCGAGAAAAGAGCGCCGACCAGGAAAAACACGGAACGTCCCGCACGTTGCGACCAGTTGTCGGCCGGAAGCAGGAGGAGCAGGAAGAAAACCACGACGGCGAAAACACCGAGTGTGCGCAGCTGCCGGGCGAGATAGGCATTCGCGCCTTCCTGCACCGCCGCCGCGATCTCCTTCATCCTGTCGGTGCCTTCGCCGGCCGCCAGGACCTGACGTACCAGCAGCTGAGCGACGACCAGGGCCGCCAGCGCCACTGCGGCGACGACGATCACGACGATCCGGTTCCCGTCGGTGAGTACCGCGGCCGCGAGAGTAGAGGGGTGGTCCAGCTGTTCTGAGGTGAAGAGCCCCGTCATTCGTCCTCCTTGACGCTCAGAGCTCAAGACGTGGACGGATTGTAGGGAGTGGAACCCGATGAAAAAAGAGTGCCGCAAACGTAATTGACCTTCACCGGCCGCCCGGTAAATGATCGCGTTCCCGTAAACTCCTCAAAATCGGTAACGGGACAAACGCATTGATGTTTCGAGAACGATCTCCCGGAAAGATCCAAGGAAATAAAAAAGGCCCTGCTCAGCAGGGCCTCACGGAAAAGACCGGCCCCCCGGGACCGGAACAAGGATCAGGGGAGCACGGTCGCCAGTGCCGTCGGCCAGCTCATGCGGATGACGCCGCCGGACTCACCGGTGACGACCTCGACATCGTCGACGAGTCCGCTGATGACCGCCAGCCCCATCTCGTCCTCGCCGTCGGAATCGGCGTCGGAGTCCGCGCCGGATCCCGGGGACGGGGACCCGGACACGGAGTCGGGCCCCGCGGTGCCACGCACCCCGGGAACCGATCCGGCCGTACCGCCCGAACCGGGGACCTCGTCCCCGACCTCGATGGAGAAAGCCTTCTCCTCCTCGGTCAGGGCGACCCGGACCGGGGCGGAGATGCCGTGGCTGCGGTGGAGTCCCACCGCACGGCTGCACGCCTCGCCGACCGCGAGTCGGACTTCGTCCAGCACCGCCTCGTCCACCCCGGCCCTGCGCGCCACGGCGGCCGCCACCAGACGGGCCGTCCTGACGTGCTCGGGCTGGGCGCTGAAGCGGAGTTCAACGGTGGCCATGTGCGGTCCCCCTCGGACGTTCGGGCGTGCTTCTCAGGGGCCCGGGCCGACAGCCCGGAGCCCCTGCTCTTCCTTCCGGTTCCCGGAAGCCGTCAGTCGGTGGCCGCGACGGCTTCGTCGACCGAGGTGTGAATGGGGAACACCTTGGTCAGTCCGGTGATCCGGAAGATCTTGAGAATGCGCTCCTGGTTGCAGACCAGTCGCAGCGAGCCCTCATGGGCCCGGACGCGCTTGAGTCCGCCCACGAGCACGCCGAGTCCGGTGGAGTCGAGGAAATCCACGCCCTCCATGTCGACGACCAGGTGATAACTGCCGTCGTTCACCAACTCGACCAACTGCTCGCGCAGCTTGGGCGCGGTATACACATCAATCTCGCCACCGACCTCGACGACCGTACGGTCGCCACCAGGTCCGGACACATTGCGAGTCGACAGGGACAGGTCCACGGATCCTCCAGCACCTTGCTATCGAGCGGCCGCCCCCCTGAGGTCTCCCCGGCGGAGCCAGAGGACGGAACGCCAGCCGCAATGGCATTCAATCACTTACCAGCATGCATGCACGACGCCTTGGGAGCATTGTCCGTCACGCCAGTGACACACTCGGTGCCGATGGCCAAGAATCACCGTCCCAGTCGACCTCCGGAGAACGCGGGTGCGCGCCCCTCTCCCGGTACGGTCCTCGACCGGCTCACCGCAGGGGAGAGCCGGTCCTCGCGCATCACTCATACGGAGCACTTGCCCCCACGTGCGGGTTCCCATGCAGTCTGGCCCGACCGCATCCGCACGGAAGTGATCGCGGCCATCCAGTCCGCCGGGATCGAGCATCCGTGGACCCACCAGGCGCAGGCCGCGGAACACGCCCTGGACGGCGATTCCGTCGTCATCGCCACCGGTACCGCGTCCGGCAAGTCGCTCGCCTATCTCGCCCCCGTCCTCACCGCCCTCCTCGACGGCTCCGAGGCGCCGAACGGACGTGGCACGACGGCCCTCTACCTCGCCCCCACCAAAGCCCTCGCGGCCGACCAGCGCCGTGCGGTGAAGGTGCTGGCCGCGCCGCTGGGCAACGCCGTCAGGCCGGCGGTCTACGACGGCGACACGCCGGTCGAAGAGCGCGAATGGGTACGCCAGTACGCCAACTACGTCCTGACCAACCCGGACATGCTGCACCGCGGAATCCTTCCTTCCCACCCCCGCTGGGCCTCCTTCCTGCGCGCCCTGCGCTACGTCGTCGTCGACGAGTGCCACACCTACCGCGGCGTCTTCGGCTCGCACGTCGCCCAGGTGCTCCGGCGCCTGCGCCGCCTGTGCGCCCGTTACGGCGCGAACCCCGTCTTCCTGCTCGCCTCCGCCACCTCCGCACAGCCCGCCGTGGCCGCGGCCCGCCTCACCGGCCTCCCCGTCCAGGAGGTCGCCGACGACGCCTCCCCGCGCGGCGAACTGGTGTTCGCGCTCTGGGAGCCGCCGCTCACCGAACTGCACGGCGAGAAGGGTGCGCCCGTACGCCGTACCGCCACCGCCGAGACCGCCGACCTCCTCACCGGCCTGACCGTGCAGGGCGTCCGCTCGGTCGCTTTCGTCCGCTCCCGGCGCGGCGCCGAGCTGATCGCCCTCATCGCCCAGGACCGCCTGGCCGCCGTCGACCGTTCGCTCCCGCCCCGGGTCGCCGCCTACCGCGGCGGCTACCTCCCCGAGGAACGCCGCGCCCTGGAACGCGCCCTGCACTCCGGCGAACTCCTCGGCCTCGCCGCGACCACCGCACTCGAACTCGGTGTCGACGTGTCGGGCCTGGGCGCCGTGGTCATCGCCGGCTACCCCGGCACCCGCGCCTCCCTCTGGCAGCAGGCGGGGCGGGCCGGGCGGTCGGGCGAGGGCGCCCTGGCGATCCTCGTGGCCCGGGACGACCCTCTGGACACGTACCTGGTCCATCACCCCGATGCGCTCTTCCGGCAGCCGGTGGAGTCCACGGTCCTCGATCCCTCCAATCCGTATGTCCTCGCCCCCCACCTGTGCGCCGCCGCCGCCGAGCTCCCGCTCACCGATGCCGACATGGAGCTCTTCGGTCCCGCTGCCCCCGGGCTGATGCCGCAGCTGGAGACCGCCGGCCTGCTCCGCCGCCGGGGCAGGTCCTGGTACTGGACCCGCCGGGAACGGGCCGCCGACCTCACCGACATCCGGGGCGAGGGCGGCCGGCCCGTGCAGATCGTCGAGGCGGACACCGGCCGGCTGCTCGGCACGGTCGACGCGTCCGCCGCCCACACCTCCGTCCACGACGGCGCCGTCCACCTCCACCAGGGCCGCACGTACCTGGTGAAGCGCCTGGACCTGGACGACCCGTACGGCGCCGTCGCCCTGGTCGAGGAGGCGAATCCGCCGTACTCCACCACCGCCCGCGACACCACCGCCATCTCCGTCCTGGAGACCGACACCGAGGTCCCCTGGGGCGAAGGCCGCCTGTGCTTCGGATCCGTCGAGGTCACCAACCAGGTCGTCTCCTTCCTCCGCCGCAAACTCGTCACCGGTGAAGTGCTCGGCGAGACCAAGCTCGACCTCCCCGCCCGCACGCTCCGGACCCGCGCCGTGTGGTGGACGGTGACCGAGGACCAGCTCGACACCGCCCGCGTCAATCCGGAGCAGCTCGGCGGCGCCCTGCACGCCGCCGAGCACGCCTCCATCGGGATGCTCCCGCTCTTCGCCACCTGCGACCGGTGGGACATCGGCGGCGTCTCGGTCCCGCTCCATCCGGACACCCTGCTGCCGACCGTCTTCGTGTACGACGGCCATCCGGGCGGCGCGGGCTTCGCCGAGCGGGCCTTCCACACGGCCCGCCAGTGGTTGACCGCCACCCGTGAGGCCATCGCCTCCTGCGAGTGCGAGGCGGGCTGCCCTTCCTGCATCCAGTCGCCCAAGTGCGGCAACGGCAACGACCCCCTCGACAAACGGGCTGCCGTCCGCCTCCTGACCGTCCTTCTCAGGGAAGCCCCGGACGACCCGGCCGCGTCGGCCGCTCCGGGCCCTCCGGATGCCCCGCGGCATCCTGCTCCCCCGGAGTCCCCTGCTGCCGCTGAGCGGCCCGGGGAGTGAGTCCGGAGGCCACGGGTCCGGCGGGTCCGGCCCGGGCCCTCACCGCCGCGTTGTACGGCCCGGCGCCGGCCTCCGCCGTGACGTCGGAGACCTCGCCGTACACGGAGCAGCTGATCAGACGCGTCCGCTGAGCCGCCGCCACCTCGGCCGCCTCATCACAGGCGGCGGTCTGACCCCGCATCCAGTGCGCCGCCGCCGCGAGGGCCGCCAGGTCCGCCGCGCCACCGGCCCGGTGCCGGGCCAAGGCCGCCTGCCCCATGGCCAGCGCTCCCGCGAACACCACCCCGAGCACGGCCACAGCCACAACCGCCCACACCGTGGCCGACCCCCGGTCGCCCTCTCCTTCCCCCCTCCCGCTCATGCCACCACCCCCACGCTCTCTTCGGCCTGCGCGACCGCCTCGGCCCGCAGCGTCAGTGACAGCACGCCGGGCCCCGGTGCGGGTGCCTCGACGGCCACCCGCACCAGATCGCCCTCCCTGCCGAGGGTGACGCGCGCCCCGCGCGGCGCCGCCTGCCGGGCCGCCGCCACCGAGGCGTCCTCCGGCTCCTGGCGCGCGGCGGCCCTGGCACCCGCCCTCGCCGCGTCCACGCACTGAATCTGCGCGGAAGTCGCCATCAGTGCCCAGACCAGCGCCATGGTGAAGAGCACCAGGGCAGGCACCACCACGGCCGCCTCCGCCGTGACATAGCCCCGGTCACCGCGTCCCCCGGCCTCAGAACGGCACATGGAGAGCCCTCCCCACGACCGCTTCCAGGGCCGACGACACCATGCCGCTCGTGACGACCTTGTAGAGCACCGCCGCGAAGGCGCATGCCGCGATCGTCCCCATCGCGTACTCGGACGTCGTCATCCCCGCGTCCCCGCCGCCGGCCGCCCTGCGCACCAGCGCCGACGCCTGTGCCCGCATCCGCTTCCACACCCGCATCTCGACCCCCAAGGTCAGTTGCCGTTCATCAGTCCGCTCGCCAGTCCGATCACCACGGGCACCACTCCGACCACCAGGAAGGCGGGCAGAAAGCACAGCCCGACCGGCCCGACCATCAGCACGCCCGCCCGCTGGGCCCGGGCCGCCGCCTCCCGCGCCCGCTCCGTCCTGAGCCCCTCGGCCAGCCGGGACACGGGATCGGCCGCCGGAGCCCCGGTGGCACCCGCCCGTTCCAGACAGCGGGCCAGCCCCGCGGCGCCAGGTATCGCGCCCAGCCGGCCCCACGCGTCCGCTGGTTCGCCCCCGAGCCGCAGTTCGGCGGCCGTCCGCGCCAGCCGCTCACCCACCGGCCCACCGAGCGAGTCCCCGACCGCCTCCGCCGCCTCGCGCGGCCCGGCGCCCGCGGAAACGCAGGCCGCCAGGAGGTCGGCGGCGAGCGGAAGCTGGCGCGTGTCGACGGGGCCCTCCTCACGCGGCTTGCGCCCGCGCCCCCATCGCACGGCCCCGTACGCCGCGACCGCCCCGACCGCGCACCCGCTCACGCCGCCGACCAGCACATAGCCGGTGACCACGGCCCCCAGAGGGGGTCCCCAGCGCAGTGCCCACGCCCCGTACTCGGGCCGCCACCGTCGCCACCACCGCCACCGCCACCGCCACCGCTCGAAGCCCGCCCCGGTCACCCCTGCCGCCTCCACGGCCAGCAGCACCGCCAGCCGCCTGCGCAGCAACCGCTCCCGCCGCCGTCCGGCCAGCGCGAGCACCAGCCACACCGCGGTGGCCGTGGCCGACACCACCACCCCCAGCCTGTGGACAACCTCCCCGCTCAACACGAGCCCTCCCCCTGCCGTACGATCCGCCGGGCCCAGAAGAGACCCGCGCCCTCCAACAGCCCGCCGACCAGCAGGCACCCCATTCCGGCCGGGGTGTGCAGCAGCACCCGCAGCGGTCCGGCCCCCAGCGCGCTGCCGATGAGCAGCCCCGCCACCGGAAGCAGCGCCAGAAGCGCCACCGTCGCCCAGGCGCCCGTCAGCTGCGCCCGGAGGTTCTCCCGCTGGTCCCGCTCGGCCCGCAGCGCGCCCTCCAGCCGGTCGAGCCCGGCCGCGAGACCGGCGCCGCCGTCCACCGCCACCCGCCAGCACGCGGCGACCCCGGCAAGCCCCTCCGCCCCCGGCTCCCGGGCCGCTCTCCTCAGCGCGTCCGGTACGTCTCCGCCGAACCGCGCCGCCGCCATCACGTCGGCCTCCGCCCCGCCCAGGCCGTCGGTGCCCGCGGCGGCCGCGAACAGCGCCTGCCCCGGCTGCCTGCCCGCCCGCAGCTCGCCCGCCACCGCCCCGCACAGCACGATGACCGCCTCCGCCCGCCTCTCCCGCTCCCGGCGCCGCTCCCCGGCCCGCAGCCGGTGTCCCACCAACGGCACCGCCACCGCTCCCGCGGCCAACGGCAGTACCGACTCGCCCAGTACGGCCACGAGCACCGCCACCGGCACGCACAGCCACTCCCGCCGCAGCCGCCCCCGCACCGGCGCCGCCAACCGCTCCCACAGCGCGCCCGTGCCCTCCGGATCCACCGCTTCGCCCGCGAGCATCAACCGTGCCCGCCGCAGGTCCCGGTCGTGCCCGGCCAGCAGCCAGGCAGCCGCTCCCGCGCACATCACCGCCGCATACACCGGTACCGCTCCCGCTCCGGTCCCCGTCACAGCGCGCTCCCGGTCAGCTCACGCAGCCGGGGCCAGCCGCGCTCGTACGAGAAGGCCTGCGCACCCCACCGCAGCGCCGGTACGGTCACCACGAGCCCCGCCGCGTCCCGCTCCAGCACATGGACCTCGGCGACCCGTCGCAGCCCGCCCCGGCCGCGCGCGAGATGGATCACCACCGACAGGGCCGCCGCCAGCTGGCTGTGCAGCGCCGCCCGGTCGAGTCCCGCGGCCGAGCCGAGCGCCTCGAGCCGCGCCGGGACGTCCGTGGCCGCATTGGCGTGGACGGTCCCGCATCCGCCCGGGTGTTTCGCCTAGCCGTTCACGCGGTGGGGTAACCGTTGCGCTCCAGGGGTTCCCATGAGAAAGCCCACCTGCGTCATCTATGTCCGCCTCAGCCGGGACAGTGACGCGTCTACCTCCGTCGCAAGCCAAACCGCAGCCTGCGAGGAGTACGCCAACCGCAACGGGTGGCGCGTGCTGTTCATCGCTGAAGACGTGGACGTGTCCGGCGCATCCCGCCTTGAGAACCGCAAGGGCATGGCTCGTGTCCTCGCCGCGCTGGGTGAAGCCGACTTCGTAATTGCGGCCAAGCTGGACCGGTACGCGCGCAGCGTTCTGGAGTTCTCCCGCTTGCTCCGCGCTGCCGACGGCTGCAACACAACCTTGGTAACCGCCGATGGGGCACTCAACCCCGACACGTCACGGTTCATGGTCAACCTGCTGTCCAGCTTCGCGGAGTACGAACGCGACGTGATCAAGGCGCGCATCACCGCGTCGAAGAAGCACCTTCGCACCGTTGGCCGCTGGCTTGGTGGCGCTGCCCCGTACGGATACAAGCTGATCAAGCGGGACGGCGGAACCTATCTCGACATAGATGCGGAAGCGGCGGCCGTCGTCCGTGACTGCGCCGAGAAACTGATCAAACACGGGGCATCGCTGACCGGCCTTGTGCGGGATCTCAACGTCCGTGCGGTGCTCTCCCCCGCTGACCACGCCCGGAAGCGGAACGGCCGAGAGACGCGCGGGACCCAGTGGAGCACTACCACTCTGCGGGACGTGCTCATCACCCCGGCCGCTCGCGGATGGCTGTGTCAGGCGGCCTCCGGCAAGCCTCGCTCCGCGCTGAACCTTGTTCCCGTGCTGGACGCAAAGGGTGAGCCGCACCGCGTCGGCCCGGAACTCTTGGACGCGGACACATGGACCACGGTGCGTGAGGTCATCGACCGACGCTCTGTCGGCCGTGGTAAGACCCGCACCGGTAAGGCGCTGTTGTTGCACGTAGCCGCGTGCTCCGAGTGCGTCGATGCCAACCATGGCGCTGACTCCGCCGAATCCTCCCGGCCCATGTACCACCAGCAACGCGCCGTGGAGGGAAAGGACTACTCGACATACGTGTGCCCCAACGGCGTCGGCAAGCACAGCGCGCATGCGTCCAACATCATTCAAGCCAGCGGTCTTGAAGGTCAGGTAGAAGCCGAATTCCTCATGCGCTTTGGCCGATTCCCCCTTCTGACCGAGGTATCTACCGGGGGTCAGGACGTGAGCCGCGAAATTCTGGAGACCGAAGAGGCTCTAGACAACCTGAGCGGAAACCTTGCCGCGCTGCCCGCCGGGGGCCGTGCTGCTCAAACCGTCATCGGGCAGATATCCGCGCTTGAAGCGAAGCTAGAGACGCTGCTACTGGCAGATGCCGTTCCCACCCGGACGGAATGGGTTCGCACGGGGCGGACCATTGCCGAGGAGTGGGCCGCACGGGATACCGAGGGACGGAACACCATGCTCCACGACTTCGGGGCAGTGGCAACCGTGACCCCACTGCCAAAGGGAGCTGAACGCCGTTTCAGCGAGAGCCGTGCGAGTGTTGTATTCGAGGGCCCAGTTTGGTTCCGGAACAATCCTGCGGCAGCGGAACTAGTCGCTATCGCTGCGGACGAATGCGAGCAGTCGATAGGAACTGCCGAGGCGGGTCACACCCGACACCTAACCGCAGAAGCCGCCTAGCCGCCCCCGCAAGCCCCCGAGAGCCCCGTTCGGCCATCGTGGTCGGGCGGGGCTTTTTCATGCCCTCAGGCGGGCGTACAGGGCTTCGAGGTAGGGCAGTTGCTTTTCAGTTACTGCCCCCTGGCCACCGGCAGGAAGCCGGTCGGCTCCGCATGGGCCCGCAAGGCAACTGGTGCCCACCGAGGGGCCGAAAGAGCCCCCGGGGCGAACTCTGAAGCCCCGGCGGGGCCCTTCCGTGGCCGCACACGTCCGTTTACGGGCGCGACGGATCGACCAGCGACGCGTCACCGGGCCGGACACATGGGGCGGCATCGCGGGAACAGTGACGGGACATGACGACTCAGCGAGCGAACGGCGAGGCGAACGAGGCTCTGACCTGCACTTTCTGATGAGTTGACGATTTACCAAGATCATTAGATATCTCATAAGAACTTCTATTGGGAAAACAAGAATGACGTTTCTTCGTCATGCCTCCACCCCGGCCACCCCGCAGCGCTTCCGGTAACGATGGGGTAAAGGAATTTTGAGAATGTCCGATCCGCTCCCAATTGTCGGTAACGCTTGCGCTCTAGAGAGAGTGTCGGGGAAACCGGCGCGGACGGCATCACCTCAGTCCGCTGAATGAGCCCCGCCGCGCGACGGTTGATATCGCGCCAGACAGCCCCTATTCGGCTGCTCGCCCATCGGTAGTGATGCCCCGATGCGCTGAGCCCGGATAGGGGCCTTTCTGCTTTCTCGGCATCACCTTGGAGACCTCGAATGACTGCACTCGCTGAGTATCAGACTTGGCACCGGCTAGTGGCGGAGTGCCACGGCAAGGCCGTTCACCATGCCTGTGCGTGGTGTGGATGCGACGCCGCCGAATGGGCTTACGACTGGAACGACCCCCGGCAGCGCGAGGAAGACGGATACGTGTGGAGCGAGAACACGGCGCACTACATTCCGCTGTGCCGGAGGGACCACCGCACCTTTGATGCCACATACCGTCGGGTGGGACTTTCCGGCCTCGCTGCCGAGGTTTCCCGGCTAAAGCAGCTCGCATGGGAGCGTGAGACGGACGAGAAAAGGGCGGTACAAGCGCGACTCCGCGCCGCGATGTTCGACGTCCACGAAATGGCACGCAACGCACAGGTTGACGAGCAGCTAGCCCAGGCCGACATTCGGCAGGCGCGCATTCGAGCCAAGATCGCTGCCAAGAGCGCACGCGAAGCGGTAAAGCTCTTGAAGCTGCACGGCCACATGGAAGGCTTCTTCCCCGGCGTGCTCTCAGAGGCTGGCATTACTTCGCGAGTGCTCGGCTCAGTTGCTTTCAAGGCGTATGAGGAATGGTGCGCTGGGCAGAACATCCCCGCACCTGTTCGTATGCGCCGGAACTCGTTCTATCGAGCTATGGAATCTCGCGGTGCCCTCAGCCAGAAGACCTCTAAGGGAATCACGCTGTTCGGTGTGAGCCTTAACACCCAAAGCGATCCGAAGTAGCCCATCCTCTAACGCGATACCGGAGAAGACATGAGTTACGTAACCCCTGACGGAATCGACCAGGCCCTAGGCATGCTGGCAGACCACTGCATTGTTCCCCGCAACCCCGGTGAACGAGAAGCCGTTTTTCGCGCCTTTCAGGATATTGCCCGTTCGGGACAGGAACTGCGGGAAGCGATTGACCGAGAGGCGGCCTCGCCGTGACGCATGGGGATGCCGAGACAGCAAATATCCCAGGCTCCAGCCGGCCCGAGGGGGTCATAAATGATGCTCGATGAAGACTGGCACTATCTGCCGGGCGTTTATGACGCCCTTCGAGAAATCACAACCGATGCGCCCGGAAGACATGTAGGCCGTCAACGACTAGGCGTTGCAGTGTGGCGCTGGCTCGTCCGCAACAACCGCCCGACTGTTCCAATCGGCGCGATGAACCGCATTCTCGACCACGCCGGTTACAGACGAACCATGGTGCGCGGCGTAAAGGTCGTCCACGGCCTCGCCCTAATTAACTGATCAGCAAGAGGAGACATACATGTACGAGAACAGCCGACTAACCAGCAGCGGATTCACTCCAGAGGTTGCCGCTCGCATCGAGCGGAGCAAGGCGGATAACTTCGCCTACAGCCAGCAGGGCGAGGCCCTACTAGCAATGAAGGCAAACGACCCCGCCGCTTTCGACTCGCTCTCTCCAGCGCTAAAGACCACGACGGCCTACTATTCGGCAAGTAAGGCCGCTGCGAAGGCACACGGCATTGACGTGACGGGGGGTGCCAAGTAATGGCGATCGACAAGCTACAGAAGGCTCGTGAGGCCGCGCAGAAGGCTGCCGAGGAGCTAGCCAAGCTAGAGGACCAGGAAGCCGAGAAGGCCGCTCAGATCGCCGCTGAGCGCGCCGAGAAGCAGCGAGCACTAGACGAGGAATTCCTTAAGCAGTGGGAGGCACTAGACACCCAACTGATGGAGGCCGCTTCTCAGTCCGCATCCGTGGCCGTCTACGAGGGCGCAGACCCGGTGCAGGTCATTGCGACGCATTGGACTGCGCGCGGTAAGCGCAACGTCATTCGGCAGCACGCCCGAGATGCCTATTTCCGGGTGCACGGCGAGCACCCGAGTGCCATTTTCGCAATGGAACTTAGCCACCGAGACATGATGATTGCCGACCGGCTAGAGGACGCGGTTAGCGGCGCAGCAAACATGCACGCTGCCGACCTAGCGGACGAACTCGGTTCCAAGTGGCTAGTCAGCGAGGGTGACTAATGGTCTCCGATGCTCTCGACCCTGGCCCAAATGGCGACTACCCCCACTTCCCCCGATTTGCAGACGGCTCGCCCGCGTGGGCAGACCTCGCCCCGGTTGGCTACACGGGCACTGTGGTGCGGCGTGGCGTCACGTGGACAACGGCGGTGTCTGGCAAACGAGTTGGCTTCGACCAGACACCCCGCGATGCTGCCGGTAACCCCATCGTGGTGCCGGTCAAGCAGCCGTGAGACGGCGCGAATATCCGTGGTGCTGGCGGTGCGGAGACAGGGAATCTCAAGCCCACATCCACTTTCCACGGAGTCGCGCAGAACTACGGCTAAGAGGAATTCCCGAGCACATGTTGGGCTACTACATGGTGGCCGTCTGCCTGCCCTGTAGTGACAACCTGAAAGCCCGTATGCGGGCAGCCTGACACCCCGGCCCCGGTGCTACCTCCCCCCACGGGTAGCGCTGGGGCCCCTCTCTAGTTAAAGGACCCCCATGCCCCGTAAGCCCCGTGTCCCTTGCCCTCAGCCTGGGTGTCCTGAGCTGACCAGTGGTGGGGCGTGCGACGACCACCGAAAGCAGCGCGAGGAGCAACGCGGTAGCAATGCCCGAAAGGGTGGCTATGATGTTCGCTGGCAACGCATTCGGAAAGCGTTCCTCTACCGTAATCCCTGGTGTGTCTTGTGCGGTCGGCTCGGCAACGTTGCTGACCATTGGCCTTTGAGTCGACGCGAGTTGATCGCAAGGGGCGAGCCAAAGCCCGATGCACCTAAGCACTTGAGGCCATTGTGTGTGCCTTGCCACAACAAGGAGACGGCGAAGAATCAGCCGGGCGGGTTTGCCGCTGAGCACCGATCGAATGCCACGCGCAAATTGGTCTAGTTGCGGGCGTGGTTCTCCCGCTCCCTCCCGCTCAGCGGGTAGGGGGTGGCGGGGTACCCCCCTCCGCCTCTCACACTGAGCGGCAGGGAGGCAAAAACCTACGATGGCTGATTAGGCCGTTTCTGCGGGATGCCCTAGAGATCGTCCTCTACGAGCTCCACGTGATACGGCAGCGCAGTTAGCGGCTTCAACTGCTCTTCTACGGACTCGCGAGCGTCACCAGGAAGCGAGGTTACGACTGTTGTGGTGGCGTCCGGTGCCGTTGAGCGGTAGACCTCTACAGGGCCGACAGGACCGGTTACCAGGCTCCACAGAGCGAGGCGCGCTTCCTCCAGGACGTCGTTACGCACGGTCATTGAGACCACGGTGCGAATTCCCATGGATGCCTCCCGTTAAGGCGGGCGTGTGAAGCAAGTATCTCGCTTCTAGTACCCCTTCGCATCTTGCACGCATACGAAAAGGCCCGGCCCTTCCTCGCTGACTGGCGGGAGGTGTCGGGCCTTTCGTCGTTCTGGGCACTCTGGGTGATCCGGCATCGGCGTGGCGGTCTGCAGTGTGGCGGTGTGTCCTGATTCCTAGGGCTCTCGCCGACCGGAATCCTGGCCACGCTGGGTGATCTTCCTGCCAGAGGTAGGCCCCGGCTCAGCGAGGCAGGAGATTCGGAGGACTGACCAGTCGGGCCCGCTCGAAAAAGTCACGAGCGGCGTGGTTCTTGAGGTACGGCCTAATGCGGCTGTGCATTGTTTTGATGCGCTCATCCGCCCGACCGGATTGAAGGCTTGGATAGTCCTCTAGCGATCCTGATGTGGATAGGCAGTGCCACTCTCGTCTGCCACCACCGCCGATGCAGACGTTTGCACTTCAACCCGCAGCATGGGCCAGGGGGTCGCGCTTTCAATGCTCCCACCCTTCAAGAGCATGTGCCGAACGTAGGCGCCCACCAGATAGTCACGCTCAGCGAGCCGGCTGATGTATTGCTGAAGTGTCTTCTCTGCTTCACGGTTGTCTCGAACGCTTACGAGTTCCCCGGCTATATCGAGAAAGTCCCTCAGCATATCCATAAATTCGATGATTAGATCTTCATCGTCATCGTGCAAGCCGTCCGGCATGGCGTACTCGAACGTGACACTCTCTTTGATCATATTCCAAAGCGGGTTTCCACGCGTTATTAGCTTTAGCACCCTGGGCTGAGGAAACATGGGATCGGGCACCAGCCTTATGCGGCTTTCGTCGGCATCCACCACGGAACGCACCCACGTTTCGTGTTCCGATTTGATTCGCCGGAGCCGCTCCACAGTGAAGTGGTTTGGCTGATCATCCACCCGCTTGTGATCCTTGCTGCACAAGAGGATCAGGTTCGTGTGATGGTTGATCAGATCCTCTGTCAGCCCTCCTGCCCGAGGGCCGCCCTCTGAGCGTGCGACGATGTGTGCTTCCTCGCCAAAAACAGAAGGGTCATCCGATGTAGTCCCAGGTATGATCACTTGCTCTTTGCAGATGGAGCAAAGGCCGCCAGCCTGGACCCACAAAATCTTTCGGGTCTTCTCGGAGATGCCCATCTTCAACCTCGCAAGGAATGGATGACTGTTGGCCCCGTACACGCTGCCTTTTTGGTGGCCGGTACAGGGCCTTCGCTGTTTCTAGCTCAGTTACAAATACTTCTGCACGTGATCATCGTCGTAGTCCACATCGCCATTCATCATGAGAATGGCATTGCCGTGATTCAGGTTCGATTCGGATTGCGCTGCGGCGCAACTTCCACAGTGTTCCCCTTCGCTGAAGTCCTCATCATAATTCAGCTCTCCGTCGAATTCAGAGCTGTACTCGTTTCGTGCGTCTTCAATCTCGAAGTCGGTTGCACACTCGACACATTTCGCCATGCCTGCATGTTACCCGCTGTCAGGGTGCTGACTTTCGATGTTGGCGGCTGAAAATGCGCACCTTTCGCCGGCTGAGGGTGCCTGGTCCTCTGACCTGCACTTTCCTTGACTGGCGTCTTTGCACTTATGTGCGCTGTCGTGAACAATGCGGCCTGATGCCCATCGAACAAGTCGGCGACTTCCGGCACTTCACTCGCCTTCCTGGTGGCAGGTACGGGCTTTGGTCTTTCTGATGAGCTGTCAGGTTGCAGGGAGCGCATCAATGGCTGATGTGATCAGCGAGCGCGCGTCAGCCCCATAGGACGCAATTTCGTGGAGATTTCCGAACGCCCGGACGTACAGCGCCACATCACTTGGCTGAGTCTCCTTGATGGCTGCCGACAGCGTTTCGACGTGCACGCGCTTACCGTCAAAAATGGTGAACGTCTCAAGGGGCCATGATTCCCGACAGGCTGTGAACGGGATAATACCGAGTGAGACCGAAGGCAGCGCCATGACGGACAGCAGGTGCCCAAGCTGTGCGGCCATTACGTCGGGGCTTCCTATCCGGTACCGCAAGACCGATTCCTCAATCAGTACGGCGAATCGGTGGTCACCTTCGCGGACCACATGTGACCGGCTCATCCGGGCCGTTACCGCATCCGCTACGTCGTCCGGTGTTCCTCGGAACTTCGCAATGGAAGTCAACAGGGCCGTTGCATACCCCGGGGTCTGAAAGAACCCTGGCACCACATTGGAGCAGTAGACATGGAATTGCCGTGTCTTCTCATAGAGAGGTATACCCGACTCCTGTAGCCGCCTCAGACCGGTCCTCTGTAGCCGCTGCCACTGGACGTACATGGAATCAGCCTGCCGGTTGGCAGCGATAAGGTCATCCGCCTGCCCCGGAGCATTGCACGCCGTGCACCAAGACCGGATATCGGCATCACTGGGAGGTGTCTTCGCGTGCTCGATGCGTGACGACTTTGACTCACTCCACCCGCACCGAACAGCCAACTCACGCGCCGTGATCCCCGCATCTAGCCGCATTTCGCGCAGACGACCGGATATGGCTTCCCTTGCCTCTTGGGCGCGGGACGAAGGAGACGACGACATGAGTTAGCTGTCCGTTGGTGCTAGATGGTGTATTCGCTGTGTGGGATAGCTCGCTGCCAGATCTCCTCAAACGCCGTGGCGCACAGTTTCAGCGTCGCGGCATCAGCGGTGAGTTCATCCGTGACGTGGTTCCCGTTTCCTGCAAAGTGATGGATTCGGAGTAGCTTTCCGTCGAACAGCCAGAAGTCATTGGCGGGCACCAGGAAGCCGTCTGCCTGACTACGCGGCAACCAGCGCACCTCTTCGCCAGCAATGGCGTTGGCCTGTGTCGCGTAGTGCTCCCAGCGGATGTATTCGCTGACGGGCTCCGAGATGATGCGGGCACGTCGGATGACTACGCCACGGGAAACGGCGTCTGCAATGGTTTGGTGAAACGGATGCCACCAGGATTCACGGTCATCCCAGTCAACACGCTCCCCACGCTGCCAGGCTTCTAGCCGGGGGTTGCTGCCGTAGTCGTCCCGCAGTTCCAAATGGACAGCGGATCCACGTGTGTCGGCCAATAGTTTACTGAACGGCGGAACGCTCGACGGCATCGCACGCTTCCCTGATCATCGGCACCATGCGCGCCGGAACCCTGATGACCTCTTCGCTGTCCGGGATCGGTCCGTTAGCCGGTGTGTTTGCCTCACAGGCTGTCCGAAGGTCGGGGCTTGCCTTCCAGCCCTGGATGACAAGTTCGCCTGACTGTTCGTCAGCCCAGACAGTGGGGCAGTGTTCAAGATCGGTGTTCGGGTCGATCCCGACGAACCGTAGCGCCATGTCAGCCTCCGTCAGTGTGCGGTTTGCTTCGACTTGCACAGCCATCCTCCCGCCGTGGAGTTCCCGGTCAAGGCCGCCTGCAATGTACTTGGCGTGCAAGTCCATGCAAGTTGGTGGAGCCGAGTGCTTTCCCGGTCGTTGACTGCTCATCTGATGAGGGATGACAGGGGGTTGGACGTGAGCAAGCCGAGGACCTACCCGAGTGCGCCGGTTGAACTTCCGCTACGACTGGAGCCCGGCCCAGCGCCTACGGCTGGTTGCGATGTGTGCTCAGCGTTGGAGGCTCAGCGCAGAGAAGCCCGCGCCCAGGGAGACTTTTCTCGCGTCTCCGATCTCAACGTGGAGATCCGATCCCACGCGCACGGGGCAGGGTCATGAGCCGCGCGGTGATGCGCTTCGTGGCGCACACCATCAGGCACGCTCCGGAAGGCGGAGTCGCTTACGAAGCCTTCTGTGCTGCCTTCGAATGCACCGCTGAGTCAGGCCCCCAGGATCAGCAAGACGCGGCGCAGGATTGGTGCCTTAGCCATACCGGCCGGACGGGTCATGACCTCTTCCGGCGAGTGTGCACCGATCACGCGAAGGTGATCCGCGCCGACTAGACGCCCGCCCCGGTGGTGGAAACCCTGGACAGGTCGAGCGACCGGGGCGGGTCGCAATACGGTGTGGGGACCGACTCCCCACACGTGCAGCGAAGGGATAGGCACCATGACCTCAGTACCCGAATTCGAGTTCGCCGCTGCGGCAGCCTGCCGTGACGCACGGGTAGACAACTGCCCGCAGGTGGCCGTGAACGTGCCCGGCGTCGTGGCGTTGCGGGACAGCGAGCGACCCGACACCATCGTCACCATGACGGCGGACCAGTGGACGACGCTCACGGACGCTGTAAAGGCCGGAGAGTTCGATCTGAGCGCCTGAGAGCAGGTCCCGTGAAGAAGTGCCCCCGATGTGCCTCCGAGGGCCCCACAGACCCGGAGAGCGGGTTGCCATGGTGCGCGCGGTGCGGCGCTTTCTTCGGGCTCACGCTGCCAGCCTGCCGGGGCTTGTGGTGGTGGCGCAATGCATCCACCCGCACCCCTGTCCGGCCACGCGAGCACTGAGCGGGACTGCCCGCAACGGCCCCGTCTGTGCGCTGCCCCCGTGGCGCATGGGCGGGGCTTGCTGCTGCCCCTCTCTACGTGCATGATTTGACCAAACACCCGCCCTCGTGTCCGGTGTTGAGCGCGGCCAGGAGTTCGGTGACCTCGGCGCCGCGCACCTCGCCGACCACCAGCCGGTCGGGCCGCATCCGCAGTGCCTGTCGCACGAGGTCCTGCAGCGTGACCTGTCCGGCGCCCTCCTGGTTCGCTGGCCGCGACTCCAGGCGCACCACATGCGGATGATCGGGCCTCAGCTCCGCCGAATCCTCGGCCAGCACGATCCGCTCCCGCTCCCCGACCAGGCCGAGGAGAGTCGACAGGAGCGTGGTCTTCCCCGTGCCCGTGCCTCCGCTGATCAGGAACGAGAGCCGGGCCTCGACGAGCGCTCGCAGCACCCGGTCGCCGCCGGGCGGCACCGTCCCCGCTTCGACCAGCTCCGCCGGTGAGAACGCCTTGGGCCGCACCACTCGCAGCGACAGGCACGTGGATCCGACCGCCACCGGTGGCAGGACCGCGTGCATCCGTGTCCCGTCGGGCAGCCTGGCGTCCACCCACGGCCTCGCGTCGTCGAGCCGGCGCCCCGCCACCGCCGCGAGCCGCTGCGCAAGCCTGCGCACCGCCGCCGCGTCGGCGAAGGAGACGCCGGTGAGCTCGAGCCCGCCTCCCCGGTCCACCCACACCCGGTCGGGCGCGGACACCAGCACGTCCGTCACCGAGGGATCGGCGAGCAGCGGCTCCAGGGGCCCCGTCCCCACCAGCTCGCACCGCAACTCCTCGGCAGCTCCCAGCACCTCCGCGTCACCCAGCAGCCGCCCCTGGGCCCGCAGCGCGGCCGCCACCCGGGCCGGCGTCGGTTCGGCGCCGCTCTCCGCGAGCCGCTGCCTCACGGCGTCCAGCATTCCCGCGCTCATGAGACACCGCCCCCGGCGAGCGCCTGCTCCCAGAAGGCCGTGCAGAAGCGGGCCAGTGGTCCGCGCGCGCTGCCGCCCGGCGGCGTTCCGCACGCCTGCGCCTCCAGCAGTCCCGGCTCCACCGGCAGCTCACCGGCCAGCGGAAGCCCCAGCAGCCTCGCCACCGACTCCTCGTCCAGACCTGCGGCGTACGGCCCGCGCACCACCGCCCGCAGGTCCCTCAGCACCATGCCGGCCGTCGACGCCACCCGGCTCGCCGCCGCGACGGCCCGCAGCTCGGCCGGCACCACCAGCAGTCCGAGATCCAGCTGGGCCAGGGCCTCCGCCACGGCCTCGTCGACCCGGCGCGGCAGGTCCACCACCACCACCCCGCCACGCCGTCGCGCGGCGGCCAGCACCGCGCGCATCGCTTCCGGCGGGATCACCACACGGTCGCCCCGGTCCCAGCTCAGCACACGCAGCGCATGCAGTTCCGGCAGCGATTCCTCGAGCGCGCCGCTGCCGACCCGTCCCCTGGATTCGGCGAAATCCGGCCACCGCATGCCTTCCGTGGCCTCCCCGCCGAGCAGTACGTCGAGCCCGCCGCCCAGTGGGTCACCGTCGATGAGCATCGTGCGCCGGCCCGTCCGGGCGGCGGCCACCGCCAGCGCGCACGCCAGGGTCGAAGCCCCTGCCCCGCCCCGTCCGCCGAGCACCCCCACGGTCAGGGCCTGGCGCCCCACGCCCTCCGCCACATCGGCGATGCGCTCGACGAGCCAGCTCTCGGCGTCGGGCAGCCGCAGCACATGGTCGGCGCCGATCTCCACCGCCCGCCGCCACACTCCGGGGTCGTCCTGGTCCTTGCCCACGAGCAGCACGCCGCTTCTGCGCGCACCGCCACGCCCGAGCACCGCCCCGCGCACCCGTTCGGCGGCGTCGTCGCCCACCAGGATCAGCGGCGCGCTCTCCCAGGTGCCTCTGCGCTCGGGCACCGCGTGGTGGACTTCCGGTTCGACGCCGGCCGCGGCACACAGCCGCAGCAGATCGTCGAGCAGGTCGGCGTCCTCGGTGACGATCAGCGGTCCGCCCTGCCGCACTCCGGCGGCCGGCGGTCGGTCGGGTGTGATGGATCCGGCCACGATCTCCGCCCCCTCTCACTGCGATTCCTTCGGTCCGCGAACTTCGTGGACGGAATCACCGTGCGGGGATCTGGAAAATCGTGTGGATCTTGCTAAAAAACTGGGGACAACCCGTCGGTTGTGAATATCCCGCTCACCTATACCAGTGACTTCCGGAGAGCGGCGGAACCGTTACGCAGTGTCACGAGTCTCATGAGCAGGAGACAGACGCCGAGGCGGTCCGGAGGGGGAGAAATGATCGGATTCGGGTGGCGAAAACGCGTCCGGACATGCGACGACCCCCGTCGGGGGGGAGAACGGGGGTCGTCTCCACGGCCGACTCGGGGGGGGAGGAGTCGGACCGGGGTAGCACGGTCGCGAACGATCCGTGACTTCCATGGTGTACCCGAGAGCCTTCTCAGGCAAACCCACACGCCACAGCGTACGCCGAATGGCGGGCGCCTATGCTCGCCTCGTGGAAAACCACTCCTTGCCCCGAACAGCCGCCTTCTTCGATCTCGACAAGACCGTCATTGCGAAGTCGAGCACGCTGACCTTCAGCAAGTCCTTCTATCAAGGCGGACTGATCAGCCGCGGGGCCGCTCTCCGCACCGCCTATACCCAGTTCGTCTTCCTCGCCGGCGGCGCGGACCACGACCAGATGGAGCGCATGCGCGACTACCTCTCCGCGCTCTGCAAGGGCTGGAACGTCCAGCAGGTCAAGGAGATAGTCGCCGAGACCCTGCACGACCTGATCGACCCGATCATCTACGACGAGGCGGCCTCCCTCATCGAGGAGCACCACATCGCCGGCCGCGACGTCGTGATCGTCTCCACCTCCGGCGCGGAGGTGGTGGAGCCGATCGGTGAGCTCCTGGGGGCCGACCGGGTCGTGGCGACCCGGATGGTCGTCGGTGACGACGGCTGCTTCACGGGCGAGGTGGAGTACTACGCGTACGGCCCCACCAAGGCCGAGGCGGTCAAGGAGCTCGCCGCGTCCGAGGGGTACGACCTGGCGCGCTGTTTCGCGTACAGCGATTCGGCGACCGACATCCCGATGCTCGAGTCCGTCGGTCACCCCTTCGCGGTCAATCCGGACCGGGCGCTGCGCCGTGAGGCACTCGCCCGCGGATGGCCGGTTCTCGTCTTCAACCGGCCCGTCCGCCTCAAGCAGCGGCTGCCCGCCTTCTCCATACCGCCCCGCCCCGCGCTCGTCGCCGCGGCCGCGGTGGGAGCGGCCGCCGCCACCGCGGGCCTGGTCTGGTACGTCAGCCGCAGGCCCGGCCGGCGGGCCCGCCCTCCGCGAGCCGGCCAGCCATACGAAAACTTTGCCCGGATTTAAACCAAAAAGCAAAGAAGCGCCTCCAGGGGTTCCGCTTCACGGGCCCGAGGAGTACAAAGGACTCAACGGCCCGCGAGACCAAGGACATCCGAGAGGATGACCTCTGATGCACGAAGGCCCCACGGACCGAGCATGAAAGCCGAGCACCCACGCGACGTCGACCCGTCGATTACGGGCCAGCCGCACCAGGTGGCGGGCAAAGTTCCCGGCCTGATGGGCAAAATTCGAGGACGCATGGTAACCCGGCGGACGTGCCAGCGGCGGTACCGCTCAGCGGTACCGCCGCAACCCTTTGCCCGCTCGTTCCCCGGCCCGTCCGCCCGCGCGGGCGGGTCCGGCGGGCGAGTTCAGGCAGCTCCGCGCTGGAGCGCCTCGCACACGGCCGTCGACTCCCTGGCGCCCAGCTCCACCGCGCGCCCGCAGTGCGCGATCCACGCCGCCATGCCCTCCGGCGTCCCCGACACGTAGCCGTCCAGCGCCGCCACGTACGCCGCGCGCCCCAGCTCCCCGTGCCCGACCTCCGCCGGGCAGACCGACTTCGGATCGAGCCCGCTGCCGATCAGGACGATCCGCTCGGCGGTGCGCGCCACCAGGCCGTTGTACGAGCCGAACGGGCGCAGCGCCAGCAGCTCGCCGTGCACCACGGCCGCCGTCACCAGCGCCGGCGCGGAACCGCCCGCGATGACGAGTTCCGAAAGCCCTTCGAGCCGGCCCGCCACCTCGTCGGCGCCCGGCAGCGGAAGTTCGACCAGGGGCTCGTCCACCGGCTCGCCCGCGAGCCGCGGCCGGCCCACCAACTCGTCCGACACACCCGCACCGCCCGCCGCCACCAGATGCAGCCGGGCCAGCACCCGCAGCGGCGACTGCCGCCAGATGGACAGCAGCTGCCCGGCCTCCGCGGTCAGCCGCAGCGCCGCGCCGACCGTCCGCGACTCCTCGTCGATGCTGAAGTCGGTACGCCGGCGCACCTCCTCCAGCGCCCAGTCCGCACCCGAGAGCGCCGCCGAGCCGCGCGCCCCGCGCAGCGCCGCCTCCGCGGTGATCTCGTTACTGCGGCGCCGCATGACGCGGTGCCCGTAGACCCGGTCGACGGCCTTGCGGACGGATTCCACGGCCTCGGGCACACCGGGCAGCGCGCCGAGCGCCGCAAGGGGATCAGCGTTCGTACTCATAAGTAAGGACCCTACGCATCCACGGCCCTCGCCCCACCTTGGAGTGGTCTTCTTCACTCGGGACGCACACAAGGCGCAATCATGCGATTACCCTTGGTGAACATGAAGATCGCTTTCGTAGGGAAGGGCGGCAGCGGCAAGACGACGCTGTCCTCGCTCTTCATCCGCCACCTCACCGCCAACGAGGCCCCGGTCATCGCCGTGGACGCCGACATCAACCAGCACCTGGGCGCCGCGCTCGGTCTCGACGAGACGGAAGCCGCCGCGCTGCCCGCGATGGGCGCGCACCTCCCCCTCATCAAGGAGTACCTGCGCGGCACCAACCCCCGTATCGCCTCCGCCGAGGCGATGATCAAGACAACGCCGCCGGGCGAGGGCTCCCGCATCCTGCGGGTGAGCGAGGACAATCCGGTCTACGACGCGTGTGCCCGTACCGTGCGGCTCGACGACGGCGAGATCCGGCTCATGGCCACCGGCCCCTTCACCGAGTCCGATCTGGGCGTCGCCTGCTACCACTCCAAGGTCGGCGCGGTCGAGCTGTGCCTCAACCACCTCGTCGACGGTTCGGACGAGTACGTCGTCGTCGACATGACGGCCGGTTCCGACTCCTTCGCCTCCGGCCTGTTCACCCGCTTCGACATGACCTTCCTGGTGGCCGAACCGACCCGCAAGGGGGTCTCCGTCTACCGCCAGTACAAGGAGTACGCCCGGGACTACGGCGTGTCCCTCAAGGTCGTCGGCAACAAGGTGCAGGGTCAGGACGACATCGACTTCCTGCGCGAGCAGGTGGGCGACGACCTCCTGGTGACCGTCCGCGCGTCCGACTGGGTCCGCGCGATGGAGAAGGGCCGCCCTTCCCGCTTCGAGCTGCTGGAGGCGGACAACCGCCTCGCCCTCCAGACCCTGCAGAACGCCGCGGAGGACTCGTACGCGCACCGCGACTGGGAGCGCTACACGCGCCAGATGGTGCACTTCCACCTGAAGAACGCGGAGAGCTGGGGCAACGCGAAGACGGGCGTCGACCTGGCCGCCCAGGTCGACCCCGCCTTCGTACTCGATGAGCGTCTCGCGGAGGCCGGTGCCGCTCAGCCCGCGTGACCGGGAAGGTCGTCCAGGCGCTCGGGCGAGCGGCTGTCCGGGTGGGCGGCGCCCGGCCGGACACTGCTCGAGGTGGCCGCGGGCTGGGCGGCCAGGAATGACGCCCAGCCCCCCTCCGGGGCTTCGCCGACCCCCAGGGTGCGCATCTTCGCCAGCACCTTCGGGTCCTGCGCGTCCAGCCAGTCGACGACCTGCCGGAAGGAGACGCAGCGCACGTCCCGCTGCACGCAGACCGTCTTGATCGTCTCCTCGATGGCGCGCATGTAGGTGCCGCCGTTCCAGGACTCGAAGTGGTTGCCGATGATCAGCGGGGCGCGGTTTCCGTTGTACGAGCGGTCGAAGGCCTTCAACAGGCCGTCACGCATCTGGTTGCCCCAGAACTCGTGCTGGGACGGATCGCCCTTGACCGTTCCCGACTGGTTGACCATGAAGTTGTAGTCCATCGAGAGCGTTTCGAAGGCCCGTCCCGGCACCGGGACCAACTGGAGCGGAATGTCCCACAGACCCTGGGTCTTCTTCGGCCACACCTGCTTGCCGACACCGCTCGAGTCGTAGCGGAAGCCCAGCTCCTTTCCGGCCCGCATCATGTTCTTCTGCCCTTCCAGGCAGGGCGTGCGGGCGCCGATGAGCTCCTTGTCGTAGTCGAAGGGCAGCGGCTTCGCCTCCTTCAGGCCCGAGTTGGTCTTCCAGCGCTTCACGAACGCCTTGGCCTGCGCGATCTCACTCTTCCACTCCTCCGCGGACCAGGTTCCGACGCCGCCGTCCTTGCCGCAGAAGTGGCCGTTGAAGTGCGTACCGATCTCGTTGCCGTCCAGCCACGCGCCGCGCAGCTGGTCCACGGTGTCGCTGATTCCCGCGACGTCGTTGAAGCCGATGTCGGAACGGCCCTGCGAGTGCTGGGGCGGGTCGTAGAGGTGCCGCTTGTCCTCCGGCAGCAGGTAGACGCCGCTGAGGAAGTACGTCATCGTCGCGTCGTACTTCTTGCCGACCTTGCGGAAGTGGGAGAAGAGCCGCTGGCTGTCCTCCCCCGCCCCGTCCCAGGAGAACACCACGAACTGCGGCGGCTTCTGACCCGGCCTCAGCCGCTGGGGCCTGGGCAGGTGCGGCTGCTTGCCCGTGTACGCCGTGGAGCCGTCGCCGATCAGGCGCACCGCGTTCTCGGGCGCCGCGGCGGGAGGCCCCTTCTTCTCCCCGTGGGCGCCCCCCTCGGCTTTGGGGGGTTCCGGGCCGGCGGGCCCCGAACAGGCGGCGAGCGCACCCGCCATGGTCATTGCGGCAACGCCGAAGACGATCCTCTTCGCGGCGGCCATCATCCGCCCACCCTCTTCCCTCAGGTTTCCTGCGCTGAAGTGCCGACACTGCGCGGCAAACTTCGCACGCCTCGAAGGAGAAGAAAGTACGACAAGCCGCTTAAATTATTTATGCACTAAAACGGGTGAATCTTTAGACCATTTGCACCCAATTACCCCCTTGATTCTTTACTCTGCATTACTATTCGTTTACTGAGAGTTGAAAATCCCGCCGCTGCACGCCGTGACCCACGGCCGCGTCCCACATTCCGCGACCGCGCTGCCCCGGAGGAGACGGGAACCATGTCTGCTTGCGTCCCCACCCGCACCGACCACTCTTCGCGCACCACGCGCGCACCCCGATTCCGACGTCCCCACAGCCCCCCGCCGGGCGACGGCGGCAACCGCCCCCGCCGATTCCGTATCGAGGGAGCCGACTTGTCGGCCTCGATCTCCGTCTTCCTGATCGCGCTGCCGCTCTCCCTGGGAATCGCCCTGGCCACCGGCGCCCCGCTCCAGGCCGGCCTCGTCGCCGCAGCCGTCGGCGGCATCGTCGCCGGCCGGCTGGGCGGAGCTCCGCTCCAGGTCAGCGGGCCGGCCGCCGGACTCACGGTGGTCACGGCCGAGCTGATCCTGCAGTACGGCTGGCGCACCACCTGCGCCATCACCGTCCTCGCCGGCGTCGCCCAACTGGCGCTGTCGGCGGTGCGCGTGGCCCGTTCCGCCCTCGCCGTCAGCCCGGCGATCGTGCACGGCATGCTGGCCGGCATCGGCGCCACCATCGCCCTGTCCCAGCTTCACATCGTCCTCGGCGGCACACCGCAGAGCTCCGCCGTCGACAACGCGCGCGGCCTGCCGGCCCAGTTGGCCGACCTCCACGGACCGGCCATCCTGGTGAGCGCCCTCACCGTCGCCGTGCTTCTCTTCTGGCCGCACATTCCAGGACGTACGGGCCGGATCGCCCGGACGGTCCCGGCCGCCCTCGTCGCGGTGGCTGCCGCCGCCGTGCTCGCGGTACTGACCGGGATGAAGGTGCCGCGCGTCGACCTGCCCTCCTGGAGCAGCCACGCGCTGCCGGGGCTTCCGGAAGGGCCGGTGCTCGGGATCGCCGCGGCCGTGCTCACGGTCACGCTGGTCACGAGCGTGCAGTCACTGCTTTCGGCCGTAGCCGTCGACAAGCTGGTGTCCGCGCGCAAGGAGCCGCGCACCGGCGGGATGCGCGCGGACCTCGATCGCGAACTGGCCGGGCAGGGAGCCGCGAACATCGTGTCCGGGGCACTCGGCGGGCTGCCGGTCGCCGGTGTCGCCGTACGGAGCGTCGCCAATGTGTCGGCGGGCGCGGTCAGCCGGCACTCCACCATGCTGCACGGCCTGTGGATCGTGCTGGCCGCGCTCTTCCTCGTCCCGGTCATCGACCTGATCCCGCTGCCCGCGCTCGCCGCGCTGGTGATGGTCATCGGTTTCCAGATGGTGAACGTCACCCACATCCGCAGCGCCTCCCGCCACCGGGAGGTACTGGTGTACGTGGTGACGGTCACCGGGGTCGTTCTCCTCGGTGTGCTGGAAGGTGTGGTGATGGGGATCGCGGTCGCGGTCGCGGTCGCGCTGCACCGGCTGGCCAAGACTCATGTCACCGCGGAGGCGACGGCGGACGGTGCCCACCACATCAGGGTGCGGGGCCAGTTGACCTTCCTGGCGGTGCCCCGGCTGAGCCGTGCGCTGAACCAGGTGCCCCAGGGGGACGACGCGGTCGTCGAGTTGGAGGGGTCCTTCATGGACCACGCTGCGTACGAAACACTCCAGCACTGGCGGGACGCGCATGCCGCGCAGGGGGGCCGGGTCGAAATCACCGGGCGTTCGGGCCACCGGTTCACCGAGCCGGACTCCGGCACCGGCTCCGCCGTCCTTCCCGGCTCTGCCGACTCCACGCACTCCGCCCGCTCCGCCCACTCCACTCGCTTCACTCGCTCCACCCACACCTGCTGCCGGCCGTGGACCCCCTGGCGCAACCACCACTGCGACGACCACGCCGCCGCGCCGTCCCTCACACCGGGCCTGGCGAGCGCCGGCGCCGGCGCCGGCCAACTGGCCACCGGGCTCAGCGCCTTCCAGCGGAACACGGCGCCGCTGGTGCGCGAGGAGCTGGCCCGGCTTGCCCGCGAAGGGCAGACGCCGTCGCAGCTCTTCATCACCTGCGCGGACTCCCGGCTGGTCACCAGCATGATCACGTCCAGTGGCCCCGGTGACCTCTTCACCGTACGGAATGTGGGCAACCTGGTTCCGCCACCCGGTACGGAGAGCACGGACGACTCGGTCGCGGCGGCCATCGAATACGCCGTGGACGTACTGAAGGTCCAGTCCATCACCGTCTGCGGGCACTCCGGCTGCGGCGCGATGCAGGCCCTGCTCACCGCACCGCAGGACGGGGCCCAGACGCCGCTGCGGCGCTGGCTGCGGCACGGCACACCCAGCCTGGAACGGATGAGGAGCAGGCGCCACTCCTGGGCGAGGATCTCGGGACGGATGCCGGCCGATGCGATCGAGCAGCTCTGCCTGACCAATGTGGTCCAGCAGTTGGAGCATCTGCGCACGCACGAGGCGGTGCGCCGCCGGCTCGCCGAGGGCACGCTCGAACTGCACGGCATGTACTTCCATGTCGGCGAGGCCCAGGCGTATCTGCTGAAGGACGGCGTCCGGGCCGACGGGACCGGAGAGGTCTTCGACCGGGTCGGCCCTTCGGATACGGAAGACGGGACGGAAAACGAGAGGGCAAGCGGGACGGAAGGCGAGGCAGAAGGCGAAGCAGAAGGCGCGCTCCAGGAATCGCGCGCCTGAACCGATCCGCCTCCGCGTCCGTGAGACCGTATGGCCCCTCCCCGCGCCGCCCTGCGAGGAGGGGCCGCACGCCGCCGCAAACACCGGTCGGATGCGGCCCGTCCCAGCTCACAGGTCTAAACCAATTTCCGGAAGGCTCTTGTCACCCGGGCACGGGACTGATGAGCTAGGGCACGGGACACATCGGACGCCCTGGGAATGGGAGATGTCGTGAGCAACGAAAGCCTGGCCAACCTCTTGAAGGAGGAGCGCCGTTTCGCGCCGCCCGCCGAGCTGGCAGCGAACGCCAACGTCACGGCGGAGGCGTACGAACAGGCCGAGGCGGACAGGCTGGGCTTCTGGGCCGAGCAGGCCCGGCGGCTCACCTGGGCCACCGAGCCGACCGAGACACTCGACTGGTCGAACCCGCCCTTCGCGAAGTGGTTCGCCGACGGCAGGCTCAACGTCGCGTACAACTGCGTGGACCGCCACGTCGAGGCCGGCCACGGCGACCGCGTCGCCATCCACTTCGAGGGCGAGCCCGGCGACAGCCGCGCCATCACCTACGCCGAGCTCAAGGACGAGGTCTCACGCGCCGCCAACGCCCTCACCGAACTGGGCGTCGCCAAGGGCGACCGGGTCGCCGTCTACCTGCCGATGATTCCCGAGGCCGCCGTGGCGATGCTGGCCTGCGCCCGCATCGGCGCCGCGCACTCGGTCGTCTTCGGCGGTTTCTCGGCCGACGCCATCGCCTCCCGCATCCAGGACGCGGACGCCAAGATCGTCATCACCTCGGACGGCGGCTACCGGCGGGGCAAGCCCTCCGCCCTCAAGCCCGCCATCGACGAGGCCGTCGCCAAGTGCCCGCAGGTGGAGCACGTCCTCGTCGTACGCCGCACGGGCCAGGACACCGCGTGGGACGACAGCAAGGACGTCTGGTGGGACGAGATCGTCGCCCGCCAGTCCGCCGAGCACACCCCCGAGGCCTTCGACGCGGAGCACCCGCTCTTCATCCTCTACACGTCCGGTACGACGGGTAAGCCCAAGGGCATCCTGCACACCTCCGGCGGCTACCTCACCCAGGCGGCCTACACCCACCACGCCGTCTTCGACCTCAAGCCGGAGACCGACGTCTACTGGTGCACGGCCGACATCGGCTGGGTGACCGGGCACTCGTACATCGTGTACGGCCCGCTGGCCAACGGCGCGACGCAGGTCATGTACGAGGGCACGCCCGACACCCCGCACCAGGGGCGCTTCTGGGAGATCGTGCAGAAGTACGGCGTCACGATCCTCTACACCGCGCCGACCGCGATCCGCACGTTCATGAAGTGGGGGGACGACATCCCCGCCAAGTTCGACCTGTCCTCGCTGCGGATCCTCGGCTCGGTCGGTGAGCCGATCAACCCCGAGGCATGGATGTGGTACCGCAAGCACATCGGCGCCGACGCGTGCCCGATCGTGGACACCTGGTGGCAGACCGAGACCGGCGCGATGATGATCTCGCCGCTGCCCGGCGTCACCGCGACCAAGCCCGGATCCGCCCAGCGCGCGCTGCCCGGCATCAGCGCGACCGTCGTCGACGACGAGGCGAACGAGGTGCCCGACGGGGGCGGCGGCTACCTGGTCCTGACCGAGCCGTGGCCGTCCATGCTCCGTACGATCTGGGGCGACGACCAGCGCTTCATCGACACCTACTGGTCCCGCTTCCCCGGCAAGTACTTCGCGGGCGACGGCGCCAAGAAGGACGACGACGGCGACATCTGGCTGCTCGGCCGGGTCGACGACGTGATGCTGGTCTCCGGCCACAACATCTCGACCACCGAGGTCGAGTCGGCGCTCGTCTCGCACCCGTCCGTCGCCGAGGCGGCGGTCGTCGGCGCGAACGACGAGACGACCGGCCAGGCCATCGTCGCCTTCGTGATCCTGCGCGGTACGGCGTCCGAGACGGAGACCCTCGTCGCCGAGCTCCGCAACCACGTCGGCGCCACCCTCGGCCCGATCGCCAAGCCCAAGCGGATCCTCCCGGTGGCCGAGCTGCCCAAGACCCGCTCCGGCAAGATCATGCGGCGGCTGCTGCGCGACGTCGCCGAGAACCGGCAGCTGGGCGATGTCAGCACGCTCACCGACTCCTCGGTGATGGACCTGATCCAGACCAAGCTGCCGAACGCCTCCAGCGAGGACTGAGAGCCAGCACCGGCCGCCGGGGCCACGCCGGTCGTCGGTCCCGTCGGTCCCTTGGTCCGGTCGGTCCCGTCGGTTCGTCGGCCCATTGGTCACGACCGCGTTAGTACGCCCCCAGAACGGGCACCCGTCCCCCGCGCCGGGTGCCCGTTCTGCTCGTACAGTGATGATCACCGGATTCCGTCCTTGCACGCCCCCGGTAGGGTGGGTGCCCGCGTCAGGAAGGCGTCAATAGTCCACAGGTGTGCCGGGAAGTCTGGTCGGCAATGTGCTCCATGCTGCCCACCGACCGGAGGTTTTCACCCGTGGCCGCACCTGCTTCGCCCACCCCGCCCACCCCGTCCGGCCCTCGCAAGTTCCTCGGACGGCTCCCCCTTCCCGAACGTACGTTCGTGGCGGATGCCCTGCGGACCGAGACCGTGGGCGGCGTACTGCTCCTCGTAGCCGCGATAGCCGCGCTGATATGGGCGAACACCGGGCTCAGCGACAGCTACGCGTCGGTACGCGACTTCCACCTGGGGCCCGCCTCGCTCGGCCTCGACCTCTCCGTCCAGCACTGGGCGGCCGACGGTCTGCTCGCCGTCTTCTTCTTCGTCGCGGGCATCGAGCTGAAGCGCGAGCTGGTCGCCGGTGAACTGCGCGATCCCAAGGCCGCCGCGCTGCCCGTCATAGCCGCCCTCAGCGGCATGGTGATGCCGGCCCTGGTGTACGTCCTGGTCAACGTCCTCGGGAACGGGTCCCTGGGCGGCTGGGCCGTCCCGACCGCCACCGACATCGCCTTCGCGCTCGCCGTCCTCGCGGTGATCGGCACCTCGCTGCCGTCCGCGCTGCGCGCCTTCCTGCTCACCCTCGCCGTCGTCGACGACCTGTTCGCGATCCTGATCATCGCGGTCTTCTTCACCGGCGACCTCGACTTCCTCGCGCTCGGCGGCGCGGCCGTGGGTCTCGCCGTGTTCTGGCTGCTGCTGCGGGGGCGTGTGCGCGGCTGGTACATCTACGTACCGCTCGCCCTGGTGATCTGGGGCCTGATGTACAACAGCGGCGTACACGCCACCATCGCCGGTGTCGCGATGGGCCTGATGCTGCGCTGCAACCGGAACGAGAACGAGGCGCACTCCCCCGGCGAGCGCATCGAGCACCTCGTGCGTCCCCTTTCGGCGGGGATCGCCGTGCCGCTGTTCGCCCTCTTCTCCGCCGGTGTCTCCATCTCCGGCGAGGCGGCCGGCGACGTGTTCACCCGGCCCGAGACCCTCGGCGTCGTCCTCGGCCTGGTGGTCGGCAAGGCCGTCGGCATCTTCGGCGGCACCTGGCTGGCGGCCCGCTTCACCAAGGCCGAACTCAACGACGACCTGGCCTGGCCCGACGTCTTCGCCGTCGCCTCGCTGGCCGGCATCGGCTTCACCGTCTCCCTGCTCATCGGCGAACTCGCCTTCACCGGGAACGCCGCGCTGACCGACCAGGTCAAGGCCTCCGTGCTCATCGGGTCACTGATCGCTGCCGTGATTTCCGGGATCCTGCTCAAGCTTCGGGTACGCAAGTACCGCGCGATGGTCGAGGACGAGGAGCGCGACGACGACCACGACGGCATCCCGGACATCTACGAGCTCGACCAGCCCGAGTACCACCTGCGGATGGCCGCGATCTACGAGGAGAAGGCCGCGGCCCACCGCAAGCTCGCGGAACTCGCGGGGGCGTCCGGCAGCAAGGGCGACGGTCCGGCATGATCTGACATCAGATCCATCGAAACAGCAGACGTAGAAGAGGGAGAGAGCGATGAGTGACCCCGCCCGCACCACTGACACCGTCCGCACCGCTGACACCGTCGACCGCAGCCTCGGCCAGTTGGTCGCCTCCGCGACCGCCGAGATGTCCGCGCTCGTGCACGACGAGATCGCGCTGGCCAAGGCCGAGCTGCGGCAGGACGTCAAGCGCGTCGGTATCGGCGGCAGCGCCATCGGTGTCGCGGGGGTGTTCGCGCTCTTCTCCCTGCCGGTGCTGAGCTTCGCCGCGGCGTACGGCATCCACAACCTGGGGCTGGGTCTCGCCTGGTCCTTCCTGATCGTCGGCGGCGCGTTCCTGCTGCTGGCGGGTCTGCTGGCGCTGATCGCCGTGTCGAAGTTCAAGAAGGTCAAGCCGCCGGAGAAGAGCATCGCCTCGGCCAAGCAGACGGCGGCCGTGCTCCAGGGTGCCAAGCCTCATCCCCGCCAGGTCGGTGACAAGGCAGTGGCTGTGGCACGCTCGTCCACATGACGGCCCCTGATTCCGACTCCGGCGCTCCCGCGCCCGCACCTGCGCCCGTGCCCGTGCCCGCCCCGACACCTGCTTCTGTCGTACGTCCCGACGGCCCGTGGACCCATCGCGAGGTCGCGGCCAACGGCGCGCGCTTCCACATCGCGGAGGCCGGGGACGGCCCGCTGGTGCTGCTGCTGCACGGCTTTCCGCAGTTCTGGTGGACGTGGCGGCACCAGCTGACCGCGCTCGCCGACGCCGGGTTCCGGGCCGTCGCGATGGACCTGCGGGGCGTGGGTGGCAGCGACCGTACGCCGCGGGGTTACGACCCGGCGAACCTCGCGCTCGACATCACCGGCGTGGTGCGTTCGCTCGGCGAGCCGGACGCGGCGCTCGTCGGGCACGGCCTCGGCGGGTACCTGGCGTGGACGGCGGCCGTGATGCGGCCCAAGCTGGTGCGCCGGCTCGTGGTCTCCTCGATGCCGCACCCGCGCCGCTGGCGCTCGGCGATGCTCTCCGACGTGTCCCAGACACGGGCCGGATCGTACGTCTGGGGATTCCAGCGCCCGTGGCTGCCCGAGCGTCAGCTGGTCGCGGACGACGCGGCGTTGGTGGGGCGGCTGATCCGCGACTGGTCGGGTCCGCGGCTGCCGAACGACGAGGACGTCGACGTGTACCGGCGGGCGATGTCGATCCCGTCGACGGCGCACTGCTCGATCGAGCCGTACCGGTGGATGGTGCGGTCGATGGCACGGCCGGACGGCATCCAGTTCAACCGGCGCATGAAGCGGCCGGTGCAGGTGCCGACGCTGCATCTGCACGGCTCGCTGGACCCGGTGATGCGCACGCGCAGCGCGGCGGGTTCCGGTGAGTACGTCGAAGCCCCGTACCGGTGGCGGCTGTTCGACGGACTCGGGCACTTCCCGCACGAGGAGGACCCGGCGGCCTTCTCGACCGAGCTGGTCAACTGGCTGAAGGATCCCGAGCCGGACCGCTGACCGACCGCCCAGCCACCGGAACGCTTGTCCTACGAACAGCCAATTGCCTGACGCATAGGCCAATTGGCTGCCCCCGGCGCGATTACGGACCATGGGGCACGGGCACACGTCGGGTATGGGCTGGACGCACGACTACGGTGACGCAGCACGCAATCGCCGCTCGGCCACCACGCTGAGCACCCAGGAAAGGGGCGGTCCGCAGGACCAGAGCCACGGCCACGGCCCGCCTTCCCGCACGATCGGGATTCCCCGCATTCTTCGCCGCCGGGCCCGCTGGGTCTCGGCGCGGTTGCGTCATCCCCGCGACTGACACGACGTACGCGACGAAAACAACCGGCACACCTGACGCGGCCGAAACCGCTGGAGCTACCGCACCCCGGACTTGAGATAGGCGAGTCCGGGGTGCGCGCTCCGGTAGCCGTCGAGCAGCCTTCGCGCCACCGTGACCGAGTCGACGAGCGGATGCAGGGCGAACGCCTTCACCGCCGCTCGCGCCGACCCGCTCTCCCCCGCCTGGAGTACGCACCGCTCCACCGCCTTGACCGCGGCCACCAGGCCCGCCTCGTGGCCGGTCAGCGGTGACACGGCGAGGGGGTGGGCGCCGGCCGCGTCGACCCGGCACGGGACTTCGACGACGGCCGCGTCGTCGAGCAGCGGCAGCGTGCCCCGGTTGCGGACGTTGAGGATGAGCGTGGCGCGTTCGTCGCGGGCGATGGCCCGCATCAGCGCGAGCGCGACGTATTCGTACCCGCCGGACTCCAGGTCGTCGGCGGCGCGCTCGCCCGCGCCCGCCGCCTCCCGGTTCTCCGCCATGTACGTGGCTTCGCGCTCGGCGCGGGTACGGTCCCACGCGGCCAGGGCGCCCGACGCCGACGTGCGGTCCGCCATGCCGTCGTAGAAGCGTGCCTGCTGGTCGCGCAGGAACGCGCCCCGGGTCTGCTTCGCCTCGCGGTAGGCGGTGACCGTCTCGCGGTTGAAGTAGTAGTAGTGCAGGTATTCGTTGGGGACGGAGCCGAGCGAGCGCAGCCACTCGGCTCCGAAGAGTCTGCCCTCCTCGAAGGAGGTCAGGGCGCGCTCGTCGTCGAACAGGGCCGGGAGCAGGTTCCGGCCGGGCTCGTCGTCGGCGTACACCCCGCGCAGCCAGCCGAGGTGGTTGAGGCCGGTGTAGTCGAGCCGCGCCCGCGCCGGGTCGGCGACGCCGAGCGCGCGGGCGACGCGGCGCCCGAGGCCCACGGGCGAGTCGCAGATGCCGATGACGCGCTCGCCGAGATGGCGGGACATGGCCTCGGTGATGAGACCGGCGGGGTTGGTGAAGTTGATGACCCACGCGTCGGGGGCGAGCCGCGCCACGCGCCGCGCGATGTCGACGGCCACCGGGACCGTACGCAGTCCGTAGGCGATGCCGCCCGCGCCGACCGTCTCCTGGCCCAGGACGCCCTCGGCGAGGGCCACGCGCTCGTCGGCGGCCCTGCCCTCCAGGCCGCCGACCCGGATGGCGGAGAAGACGAAGTCGGCGCCGCGCAGGGCGTCGTCGAGGTCGGTGGTGACGGATACGGCCGGCGCGTCCGGGACGCCGGCGGCCTGGTCGGCGAGGACGTGGGCGACGGCGGCCAGGCGGGCGCGGTCCAGGTCGTGGAGGGTGACGTGGGTGACGCGGCCCTCGGCGCGGTCGCGCAGGAGCGCTCCGTACACGAGGGGGACGCGGAAGCCGCCGCCGCCGAGGATCGTCAGACGCATGTGAAGGTGAACCGGCCTCTCGAAATCGTCAGCATGCCGGAATCGTCAGAGCGCGCATCCCTGACTGTCGACCTGCTGGTTGGCGTCGCTGCCGAGGCGGATGTCCTCGCGGACCTCGTCGGCCGTCAGGGCGTACCCCGTGTCGGCGTCGTCGAGGGACTTGGCGAAGACGACGCCGTAGACCTTGCCGTCCGGTGTCAGCAGCGGGCCGCCCGAGTTGCCCTGGCGGACGGTCGCGAAGAGCGAGTAGACGTCGCGCCGGACCGTGCCGTGGTGGTAGATGTCCGGGCCGTCGGCGTTGATCCGGCCGCGGACACGGGCGGAGCGGACGTCGTAGGCGCCGTTCTCCGGGAAGCCCGCGACGATCGCGCTGTCGCCGCTGCGCGCGTCATCGTCGGGGCCCGTGAACTCCAGCGCCGGGGCGTCGAGGTTCGGAACGTCCAGTACGGCGATGTCGCGCTCCCAGTCGTAGAGCACCACCGTGGCGTCGTACCGGCGGCCTTCTCCGCCTATCTGCACGGTCGGCTCGTCGACACCCCCCACCACGTGGGCGTTCGTCATGACGCGGCGGTCGTCGAAGACGAAGCCGGTGCCTTCGAGGACCTTGCCGCAGCTCGGGGCCGTACCGACGACCTTGACGATGGACTTCTTCGCGCGGGCGGCGACGGGGCTTCCCGCGAGCGCCGGGTCCGGGGCCTCGACCTCGGTGATGGGCTCGTTGGAGAAGGGGCTGAAGACCTGGGGGAAGCCGTTCTGCGCGAGGACCGACCTGAAGTCCGTGAACCACATGTTCGCCTGATCGGGCATCACGCGCGAGACGCCGAGGAGCACCTTGGAGTTACGGACCTCCTTGCCCAGCGTGGGCAGCGAGGTCTGCGCGAGCATGGAGCCGATCAGCCAGGCGACCAGGAGCATCGCGACGACGTTGACCAGCGCGCCGCCCGAGGCGTCCAGGACGCGCGCGGGCGACCAGGTGATGTATCTGCGGAGCTTGTTGCCGAGGTGGGTGGTGAAGGCCTGGCCCACCGAGGCGAAGACGATCACGATGACGACCGCGACGACGGCGGCCGTCGAGCTGACTTCCGACCCGTCGGTCAGCTGGTCCCACGCGAGGGGCAGCAAGTAGACCGCGACGAGGCCACCGCCGAGGAAGCCGATCACCGACAGAATGCCGACGACGAATCCCTGTCGGTACCCGACGATCGCGAACCACACCGCCGCGACCAGCAACAAGATGTCCAGGACGTTCACATGGCCACCCTGTCACGCGTGCCAGTCGAGCGGGACCTGCCGGGAGCGGTCCCAGGGACGCTCCCAGCCCGCGTAGTGAAGGAGCTTGTCGATCACGCCCGCGGTGAAACCCCAGACCAGCGCCGGTCCGACCAGGAACGCCGGACCGCTGTGGCCGCGCGGGTGCACACTCGTCACGCGGTTGGCCGGATCCGTGAGATCCGCCACGGAGACCGTGAACACGCTCGCGGTCTCGGCGGGGTCGACGGCCCCGACCGGGCTCGGCTCGCGCCACCAGCCGAGGACGGGCGTCACGACGAAGTCGCTGACGGGGATGTAGAGGCGGGGCAGTACGCCGAAGACCTGGACGCCCGAGGGATCGAGTCCGGTTTCCTCCTCGGCCTCGCGGAGCGCGGCGCGCAGCGGGCCTGTCGTTTCCGGATCGCCGTCGGCGGGGTCGAGGGCGCCGCCGGGGAAGCTCAGCTGTCCCGCGTGCGAGCGCAGGCTGCCCGCCCGCTCCATGAGCAGCAGCTCGGGGCCCTTCTCGCCCTCGCCGAAGAGGATCAGCACGGCCGACTGGCGCCCGGCGCCGCTCTCGGGCGGCAGGAATCGGCTGAGCTGCTCGGGGCGCACGGACCGGGCGGCCTCGGCCACCGGGTCGAGCCATCCGGGCAGCCCGGTGCTCGTCACGGCGACCTCGGGCAGGCCGCCCGCCTCCACGGTCCCGGCCGTCCCGGCCGCCCCGCTGTCGTACGTCTCGCTCCTACGCGCCATGGGCACCCCCGTCGTCACAACGCCCGAAGCGGGCCTGTTCGTTCCGCGCCATCCCGCACACCCGTCACCCGGCGGCCCCCAGCGGGGGCGCCGGCTCTCCCGGGAAGCCCGGCGGGGGCTTCAGCCGCTGCCCGGGGTGGCCGCCCATCTCGTACTTGAGGAGCTTCTTCGCCTTCTCCGGATCCGTCTCGCCCTCGCCGTAGGACGGGCACAGGTGCGCGATCGGGCAGGCGCCGCAGGCCGGCTTGCGGGAGTGGCAGACACGGCGGCCGTGGAAGATGATCCGGTGCGAGAGCATCGTCCACTCGCGCTTCGGGAAGATCGCGGCGATGTCCGCCTCGACCTTCTCCGGGTCCTCGTGCTCAGTCCACTTCCAGCGGCGCACAAGCCGTCCGAAGTGGGTGTCGACCGTGATTCCCGGGACGCCGAACGCGTTGCCCAGCACGACGTTGGCGGTCTTGCGGCCGACGCCGGGCAGCGTGACCAGGTCCTCCAGACGGCCGGGGACCTCGCTGCCGAAGTTGTCCCGCAGGGCCGCGGACAGGCCGAGCAGGGAACGGGCCTTGGCGCGGAAGAAACCCGTCGGCCGGATGATCTGCTCCAGCTCCTCGGGGACCGCGGCCGCCATGTCCTCGGGCGTCGGGTACGTGGCGAAGAGGGCCGGGGTGGTCTGGTTGACCCGCAGGTCGGTGGTCTGGGCGGAGAGGACCGTGGCGACCAGCAGCTCGAACGGGTTCTCGAAGTCCAGCTCGGGATGGGCGTACGGATAGACCTCGGCCAGCTCGCGGTTGGTCCGGCGGGCGCGGCGGACCATGGCCAGGCGCGACTCCGGCCCGGCGGCCTTCACGGGCTTCACGGGCTTGACAGCTTTGGCGGGCTTGGGCGTTTCGTCCTCTTTTTTGGCTTTTCTGGGCTGGGCCGGAACTTGTTCGCCCACAGCGGAATTATGGGCTTCGGTCACCTGTCCGGCCCCCTTGGCCTGCACTCTCACCGGCGATTTGGACACCCGGCCAGCCTAAAGCCCGGCACTGACATCCGCCCCGGTCACAGCCAATTGCCAACCCAATCGGCCCCCTGCCGCACGGTCAGGCACGCCGGTACGTCAAACTTGTGATTGATCGCACTAGTTTTACCGTCCGGCATCATGGTGACCACGGTTCCTGTGAGCAGGTCGACAAGGAGAGAACTCGTGGACGACGTTCTGCGGCGCGCCCCGCTCTTCGCGGCGCTCGATGACGAGCAGGCCGCGGAGCTCCGCGCCTCGATGAGTGAGGTGACGCTCGCTCGCGGCGACGCCCTCTTTCACGAGGGCGACCCCGGCGACCGCCTGTACGTGGTGACCGAGGGCAAGGTGAAGCTCCACCGCACCTCCCCCGACGGCCGCGAGAACATGCTGGCCGTCCTCGGTCCCGGTGAGCTGATCGGTGAGCTGTCGCTCTTCGACCCGGGCCCGCGCACCGCCACCGCGACCGCCCTGACGGAGGTCAAGCTGCTCGGCCTCGGCCACGGCGACCTCCAGCCCTGGCTGAACGCCCGCCCGGAGGTGGCCACGGCGCTCCTGCGCGCCGTCGCCCGCCGGCTGCGCAAGACCAACGACCAGATGTCGGACCTGGTCTTCTCCGACGTGCCGGGCCGTGTGGCCCGCGCGCTCCTCGACCTGTCGCGCCGCTTCGGCGTGCAGTCGGAGGAGGGCATCCACGTCGTGCACGACCTGACGCAGGAGGAGCTGGCCCAGCTGGTCGGCGCGTCCCGCGAGACGGTCAACAAGGCCCTCGCCGACTTCGCGGGCCGCGGCTGGCTGCGCCTGGAGGCGCGGGCCGTGATCCTGCTGGACGTGGAGCGCCTGGCGAAGCGCTCGCGCTAGTACGAGCCCGTACGACTGCCGGAAGGGCCACCCCGCCAAGGGGTGGCCCTTCCGCGTTCCCGGGCCGGGTGTCAGTGGCCGTGGCTACCCTGTGCACACGGTCGGTGACAAGCGAGGAGGCCGGGCCGCCGGGCCCGGACAGCTCCGTACTAGATCAGGCCGTGCTCTTGCAGGTACTCCAGCTGCGCCCGCACCGAGAGCTCGGCCGCCGGCCACAGTGACCGGTCCACGTCCGCATACACGCGGGCGACGACCTCGGACGCGCTGACGTACCCGTCCTCGACGGCCGTCTCGACCTGCGCGAGCCGGTTCGCGCGGTGGGCCAGGTAGTACTCGACCACGCCCTGCGCGTCCTCCAGGACGGGCCCGTGCCCGGGCAGCACGACCTGCACCCCGTCGTCGACCGCCAGCGAACGCAGCCGCCGCAGCGAGTCGAGGTAGTCGCCGAGCCGCCCGTCCGGGTGCGCCACGACCGTCGTGCCGCGCCCGAGGACGGTGTCGCCCGTCAACACGGCCCGGTCGGCGGGCAGGTGGAAGCAGAGCGAGTCGGCGGTGTGCCCCGGCGTCGCCACCACGCGCATCTCCAGCCCCCCGGTGGTGACGACGTTCCCCGCCGCGAGCCCCTCGTCCCCGAGCCGCAGGGCGGGGTCCAGGGCCCGTACGGGTGTACGCGTCAGCTCGGCGAAGCGCGCCGCGCCCTCCGCGTGGTCGGGGTGCCCGTGGGTGAGGAGGGTCAGCGCGACCCGCTTGCCCGCCTCCTCCGCGGTGGCGATCACCGCCCGCAGGTGCACGTCGTCGAGCGGCCCCGGGTCGACGACGACCGCCAGGTCGGAGCCGGGCTCGGAGACGATCCAGGTGTTGGTGCCGTCGAGGGTCATCGCGGAGGCGTTCGGGGCCAGGACGTTGACGGCGCGCGCGGTGGCGGGCCCGGAGAGCACGCCGCCGCGGGGCTGTCCGGGAAGCGCTGCTGCGTCGGTCATGCGGTGCCTCCTGTGCTCCCGGTACGGTCGCCGCTCTCCATGGTGTTCCCGATGCGCTTCGTGAACTCCTCGTGGCCCGGCCAGCTCAGCACCAGTTCGTCACCCTCCAGGCGGGCCCGCGCGAGCACCGGCGCCAGGTCCTGGTCCGCCGCGCCCGCGAGGGCCTCGGCAGCCGTGGCGTACGGCTGGAGCGTACGCAGCGTCGAGATCGTCGGCGGCATCATCAGCAGCTCGCCCCTGTCGTAGCCCGCGGCCGCCTCCGCCGGGCTGATCCACACCGTGCGGTCCGCCTCCGTCGAGGCGTTGCGGGTCCGCTGGCCGGCCGGCAGCGCGGCGACGAAGAACCAGGTGTCGTACCGCTTCGGCTCGAACTCGGGGGTGATCCAGCGCGCCCACGCGCCCAGCAGGTCCGAGCGCAGCAGCAGGGACCTCTGCCGGAGGAAGTCCGCGAAGGACAGTTCCCGGGCGACCAGCGCCCGGCGGTCCGCCTCCCAGTCGTCGCCCGTGGTGTCGCCGACCACGGTGCCGGCCGTCGGGCCCGCGAGCAGCACGCCGGCCTCCTCGTACGTCTCGCGCACCGCCGCGCACACGACGGCCTGCGCCGACGCCGGGTCCACGCCCAGCCGCACGGCCCAGTCGTCCAGCGACGGGCCCGCCCAGCCCACGTGGTGGTCGTCGTCGCGCGGATCCACACCGCCGCCCGGATACGCGTACGCGCCTCCGGCGAAGGCCATGGAGGCGCGTCTGCGCAGCATGTGCACGACGGGGCCGCCCGCCGTGTCCCGCAGCAGCATGACGGTGGCGGCCCGCTTGGGGGACGCGACGGTGAGCTCACCGCCGGCGAGGGCGCGGATCCGGTCCGGCCACTCGGGCGGGTACCACTGACCATTGGGCATGGCCGGAGGCTATCCGCTCCCGGTTGGATGTTCGAGAGGACCGGGGCCCGGGGGCGGAAGACCGGGGTCCGGAGTCGGGACCCCGGTCGTGGGGCAGACGGGAGAGTTCTCGGGCGGACGCGGGCCCTCAGGCGGAAGCGAGCTCGACCTGGATCTCGATCTCGACCGGCGCGTCGAGCGGCAGTACCGCCACGCCCACCGCGCTGCGCGCGTGCACGCCCTTGTCGCCGAGCACCGCGCCCAGCAGCTCGCTCGCGCCGTTGATCACGGCCGGCTGGCCGGTGAAGTCCGCGGCGGAGGCGACGAAGCCGACGACCTTCACGACACGCGCGATGCGGTCCAGGTCGCCGGTGACCGACTTGACGGCGGCCAGGGCGTTCAGCGCGCACGTACGCGCCAGGTTCTTTGCCTCCTCCGGGGTGACCTCCGCGCCGACCTTGCCGGTGCACGGAAGCTTGCCTTCCACCATCGGGAGCTGGCCCGAGGTGAAGACGTACACGCCCGACTGCACGGCCGGCTGGTACGCGGCGATCGGCGGAACGACCTCCGGAAGCGTCAGGCCGAGCTCGGAGAGCTTCGCCTCGACCACACCGGTCATGCCTGCTTCTCCCGCTTCAGGTAGGCCACCAGCTGCTCGGGGTTGTTCGGCCCGGGCACGACCTGGACGAGCTCCCAGCCGTCCTCGCCCCAGGTGTCCAGAATCTGCTTGGTCGCGTGCACGAGAAGGGGCACGGTCGAGTATTCCCACTTGGTCATACGGCGACTGTAGTCCCTGCCACAGGCAGCCTCCTGCGTAGGCCGGGCCCCGACTGGTTAGGCTCCAGGACGTGAGCAGGCTCCAGGTCGTCAGCGGCAAAGGCGGTACCGGAAAGACCACGGTGGCCGCGGCACTCGCGCTCGCCCTCGCGACGGAGGGCAAACGCGCCCTCCTCGTGGAGGTCGAGGGCAGGCAGGGGATCGCGCAGCTCTTCGAGACGGAAGCGCTTCCGTACGAAGAGCGCAAGATCGCTGTCGCACCGGGCGGCGGGGAGGTGTACGCCCTCGCGATAGACGCCGAACGCGCGCTTCTCGACTACCTCCAGATGTTCTACAGACTCGGAGGAGCCGGCCGGGCGCTCAAGAAGCTCGGCGCGATCGACTTCGCGACCACCATCGCGCCGGGTCTCAGAGACGTGCTGCTGACCGGCAAGGCGTGCGAGGCGGTCCGCCGCCGGGACAAGCAGAACCGTTACGCGTACGACTACGTCGTGATGGACGCGCCGCCCACCGGCCGCATCACGCGCTTCCTCAACGTGAACGACGAGGTGGCGGGACTGGCCAAGTTCGGCCCGATACACAACCAGGCCCAGGCCGTCATGCGCGTGCTCAAGTCGCCGGAGACCGCGGTCCACCTGGTGACGCTGCTCGAGGAGATGCCGGTCCAGGAGACCGCCGACGGCGTCGCCGAACTGCGCGCCGCCGAACTGCCCGTCGGCAACGTCATCGTGAACATGGTCCGGCCCCACCACCTCGACGAGGACGCGCTGCGCACCGCGTCCGGTGAGCGGCGCTCCGATGTCGCCAAGGCGCTCTCCCGGGCCGGACTGGGCGGCGCTCGCCGCGGCGGTCTCGCCGAGCGTCTCGTCGACCCGCTCCTCGAACAGGCCGCGGAGCACGCGCAACGCGTCGAGCTGGAGCGCGAGCAGCGCGCCGTACTGGCCCGGCTGGACCTGACGGCGTACGAACTGCCGCTGCTCGGCGGGGGAATGGACCTCGCCGGGCTCTACCGGCTGGCGAAGGAACTGCGGGCCCGTACCGCCCCTGGGGGAACTGCATGACCGCGAACGCGACGGACACGAGGGACACGGCGGACGCGATGGACACGGCGCCCGTGCTGGACATCGACCCGCTGCTCGACGACCCGGCCACCCGCATCATCGTGTGCTGCGGCTCGGGCGGCGTCGGCAAGACGACGACCGCGGCGGCCCTGGGGGTACGGGCGGCCGAGCGCGGCCGGAAGGTCGTCGTCCTCACCATCGACCCGGCCCGCAGGCTCGCCCAGTCCATGGGCATCGACGCGCTGGACAACACCCCGCGCCGGGTGAAGGGCATAGACGAGTCGGCCGGCGGCGAGCTCTCCGCGATGATGCTCGACATGAAGCGGACCTTCGACGAGATCGTCGAGGCGCACGCGGACGCCGAGCGGGCCCGCGCGATCCTGGAGAACCCCTTCTACCAGTCCCTGTCGGCCGGTTTCGCCGGCACGCAGGAGTACATGGCGATGGAGAAGCTGGGCCAGCTGCGGGCGCGCGACGAGTGGGACCTGATCGTCGTCGACACCCCGCCGAGCCGGTCCGCCCTCGACTTCCTCGACGCGCCGAAGCGGCTCGGGTCGTTCCTGGACGGCAAGTTCATCCGGGTGCTGATGGCGCCCGCGAAGGTGGGCGGCCGGGCCGGGATGAAGTTCCTCAACGTCGGCATGTCGATGATGACGGGCACCCTCAGCAAGCTGATGGGCGGTCAACTGCTGAGTGACGTACAGACCTTCGTGGCCGCCATGGACACCATGTTCGGCGGCTTCCGCACGCGTGCGGACGCGACGTACCGGCTGCTCCAGGCGCCCGGTACGGCGTTCCTGGTGGTCGCCGTACCGGAGCGGGACGCGCTGCGCGAGGCCGCGTACTTCGTCGAGCGGCTGGCGGCGGAGGAGATGCCGTTCGCCGGACTCGTACTCAACCGGGTTCACGGCAGCGGCGCTTCCCGGCTCTCGGCCGAGCGGGCGCTCGCCGCCGCAGAAAATCTTGATGAGGGCCGCATTGTGGATCAGGAGGCCGGGAAGGCTGGTGTTCGTGACTCCTCGGCCACCTCTCCCGATGCGGAAGTCGATGACGAAACCCACGCCGAAATCGCACCGGACCACCCCCGGGACCACGGCCCCGGCGGCACCCGCACCGTGGAGCAGTTGACGGCGGGTCTGCTGCGCCTGCATGCCGAGCGCATGCAGGTCCTCGCGCGTGAACAGCGCACGCGCGACCGCTTCACCGCACTCCACCCCGAGGTGGCGGTGACCGAAGTGGCCGCCCTCCCGGGCGACGTGCACGACCTGACGGGACTCCGGGCCATCGCTGACCGGCTCGCCGCCGGTGAGGCCGCCGAGCCTGGTGGGTCCGTCCGTCCGGACTAACCCACAGCCGCGTACTCGATGTACGCCCCGGTCTCGTCGTCCTCGGCCAGAATGCCCGTGCTGCGCTCGTACTCAGTGCGGGCGGTCTCAAGGAGCCGGCGCCAGGAAGTGACGGTGGGGCGCCTGCGCAGAAGTGCGCGCCGCTCCCGTTCCGTCATGCCGCCCCACACGCCGAACTCGACGCGGTTGTCCAGCGCGTCGGCCAGGCACTCGGTCCGCACCGGACATCCGGTGCACACCGCCTTGGCCCTGTTCTGCGCTGCTCCTTGTACGAACAGTTCATCCGGATCGGTAGTGCGGCAGGCTGCCTGCGCACTCCAGTCGGTTACCCAGCCCATACCGGCGCCGTCCTCTCCCGAATCGAGGCTCCCCCACGGCGACAGCGGCATATTCACCGCTGCCAGTTGAGGACGTTACGGAAGGTGGGCACAGCACAACACCCCCTTCGGGCCCAATCTTGAATGGCCCGAACGGACTATGCGTAAGCGACAGATCACCCGACGGAGTGATGCGAGGGCATACGTAACCAACCCGACGAAGCAGGGCGGTTCGGCCAAGTCACAACGGAAACCAAGTGACGCATGAGGCGGAATCGGACATGCGCACGCCCCATTCCGGAACTGACGGAATTTGACACCGGCGATGTCGGGGGGCTTGATGCGAAACCACACTGCTGTGACAGTTGGGAGCAGCTTAGGCCAAGGCCTATACGCGTGTCCGGCGAATGAGAACGTAGGCTGCCCCCATGCCAAAAAAGCGCTCGGGCGGGGGTCTCACCGGGATCCAGCAGGCCGCCAAATTCATCGGTGTCGCCGCGCTCTCCGGAGCTGTGCTGGCGGGCATCGCGCTGCCGGCGGCCGGAGCGCTGGGTCTCGCGGCCAAGGGGACGGTCGAGGGGTTCGACGAGATCCCCGCGAACCTCAAGACGCCGCCGCTGAGCCAGCGCACCACCATCCTCGACGCGCAGGGCGGCCCCATCGCCACGGTCTACTCGCGTGACCGCACCGTCGTGGACCTGAAGGACATCTCCCCGTACATGCAGAAGGCGATCATCGCGATCGAGGACGCGCGCTTCTACGAGCACGGGGCGATCGACCTCAAGGGCGTGCTGCGCGCGGCCAACCGCAACGCCCAGACGGGCGGCGTCTCGGAGGGCGCGTCGACCCTCACCCAGCAGTACGTCAAGAACGTCTTCGTCGAGGAGGCCGGTGACGACCGCACCAAGGTCGCCCAGGCCACCCAGCAGACACTCGGCCGCAAGGTCCGCGAACTCAAGTACGCGATCCAGGTCGAGGAGGAGCTGGGCAAGAACAAGATCCTCGAGAACTACCTCAACATCACCTTCTTCGGGCAGCAGGCGTACGGCGTCGAGTCCGCGTCCAAGCGCTACTTCAGCAAGTCCGCCAAGGACCTCAAGCTGGAGGAGGCCGCGCTGCTGGCCGGCATCGTGCAGTCGCCGTCCCGCTACGACCCGGTCAACGACTCCGAAGAGGCGACCAAGCGGCGCAACACCGTGCTCCAGCGCATGGCCGACGTCCACGCCGTCCCGCAGGCCGAGGCCGACCGGGCGAAGGCCACCCCGATCGAGCTGAACGTCAGCAAGCCCAAGAACGGCTGCATCACCGCCGTCAGCGGCGCGGGCTTCTTCTGCGACTACGTGCGCGAGGTCTTCCTGTCCGACCCGGTCTTCGGGAAGACCAAGGAGGAGCGGATCAAGGTCTGGAACAAGGGCGGCCTGAAGATCCGCACGACGCTGGATCCGAAGGCGCAGGAGTCGGTGCAGGCGTCGATCAAGAACCACGTCTACCAGTCCGACAAGGTCGCGACGGCCGTCACGCTGGTCGAGCCCGGCAGCGGCAAGGTCCTCGGCATGGGCCAGTCCAGGCCGTACGGCTTCGGGAACAACGAGACGACGATCAACTTCTCCGCCGACAAGAAGATGGGCGGATCGACCTACGGCTTCCCGACCGGCTCGACCTTCAAGCCGTTCGTGGCGGCCGCGGCCATCGAGCAGGGCATCCCGGCGACGAAGATCTACTCGTCGCCGTTCGAGATGGACTACCCGACGGTGCAGACCTGCAGCAGCAGGCCCTGGGTCAACGTCAACGGCGAGCGGGTGCCGAACGAGTCCGAGTCCGAGGTCGGCCCGTACCCGCTGCAGGAGGCGATGGCCCTCTCGGTCAACACCTACTTCATCCAGATGATCGAGGACATCGGCATCTGCCCGGTGACGAGGATGGCCGACAAGCTCGGCGTCGTCACGGCCGACGGACAGAAGCTGAAGGAAGTGCCCGCGATCTCGCTGGGCACGGAGGGCATGTCCCCGCTGACGATGGCGAACGCGTACGCGACCTTCGCCAACCGCGGCACGTACTGCACGCCGGTCTTCATCGAGTCGGTCACGACCGCGCAGGGCAAGAGCCTGCCGGTGCCCAAGTCGTCCTGCTCGCGGGCGATGTCCGAGCGGACCGCCGACACCATCAACACCCTGCTCATGGGTGTGGTCGACTCCGGTACCGGCCAGGAGGCCGGGCTCACCAGCCGCGACAACGCCGGCAAGACGGGTACGACGGACAGCCGCCACAACGCCTGGTTCGTCGGCTACACGCCGAACCTGTCCGGTGCGGTCTGGGTCGGCGCGGCCGGCGCCGAGCAGGTCTCGATGGAGAACATCACCATCGGCGGCGTCTACCACCCGAAGGTCTACGGCGGCCAGGTTCCGGGCCCGATCTGGAAGGACGCGATGAGCGGCGCGCTGGACGGCGAGCCCGCGCCCGGCTTCAACACCGTCCACATCCCGAAGCCCGAGAAGGACAAGAAGGACAAGGGCGACCGGGACGAGGGCGACGACAACAAGCCCGGCGACGACGGGCCCGGTGACGACGGGCCCGGTGACGACGGGCCCGGTGACGACGACGGCGGCAGTGACCGCGACCGGGGCCGCGGCAACGGCGGCGGCCGGGGCGGGAACGGGCCGTAGACACAGCGGCATCGTGTACGGGTACGGCGGAAGGGGCGCCCGGTGGAGACCACCGGGCGCCCCTTCCGCCGTGCTGTGCGCCGTACCGCGGCCCGTACGCCCGTGTACGCGTAGGGCGTGCTCAGCCCGCCAGGAGCTTCTTGACCGCGGCCGCCACCCGGCCGCCCTCGGCGCGGCCCGCCACCTTCGGGTTCACGATCTTCATGACCGCGCCCATCGCGCGCGGCCCCTCGGCGCCCGTGGCCTTCGCCTCTTCGACCGCCTGCCCGACGATGGCGTTCAGCTCGTCGTCGCTCAGCTGCTGCGGCAGGTACGCGTCGAGGATCCTGCCCTCCGCCAGCTCGCGCTCGGCCGACTCGGTCCGGCCGCCCTGGGTGAACGCCTCGGCCGCCTCGCGGCGCTTCTTCGCCTCCTTGGCGATCACCTTCTGCACCTCGTCGTCGGAGAGCTCGCGCGCCGCCTTGCCGCCGACCTCCTCCTTGGTGATCGCGGTGAGGGTCAGCCGGAGCGTGGACGAGGTCAGCTCGTCGCGCGCCCTGATGGCGGCGGTGAGGTCTTCCTGAAGCCTGGACTTGAGCGTGGTCATGGGGCAAGTGTGGCAGGTACGCATCGACTGACGCCCACCGATTTCGTGCGCCGGGACCGTCTGCGACGATGGGCACATGCGCGCACGTTACGGGGTACCCCTGAAAGTCACCGCAGGAATCACGGCTGTTGGCGCGGCCGGCCTCGCCTACGCCGCCGGGTTCGAGGCCCGCTCGTTCCGGCTCCGCCGGGTGACCGTGCCCGTGCTCCCGCCGGGGGCCCGGCCCCTGCGCGTGCTCCAGGTATCGGACATCCACATGGTGAGCGGGCAGCGCAAGAAGCAGCGCTGGCTCCAGTCGCTGGCCGGCCTGCGCCCCGACTTCGTCGTCAACACGGGCGACAACCTCTCCGACCCGGAGGGTGTGCCGGAGGTGCTGGACGCGCTCGGCCCGCTGATGGAGTTCCCGGGGGTCTACGTCTTCGGCTCCAACGACTACTACGGCCCCAAGCTCCGCAACCCCGCGCGCTACCTCATCGAGAAGGCCCAGGGCAAGCACGGCCTGAACGGCAACGCGCCGGCCGTCGGCGTCGTGCACAACCCGTGGGAGCGGCTGCGCGACGGCTTCGACGCGGCGGGCTGGGTGAACCTCACCAACACCCGGGGCCGGCTCAAGCTCGGCGGGCTCGACGGCATGGAGGTCGCCTTCACCGGCGTCGACGACCCGCACATCAAGCGGGACAGGTACGCCGAGGTCGCCGGCGGCCCGGACCGCTCGGCCGACCTCTCCATCGGCGTGGTCCACGCCCCGTACCTGCGCTCACTCGACGCCTTCACCGGCGACGGCTACCCGCTGATCCTGGCCGGCCACACGCACGGCGGCCAGCTGTGCATTCCCTTCTACGGGGCACTGGTCACCAACTGCGACATCGACACGGACCGGGCGAAGGGCCTCTCGACGCACTCCGCCGAGGGCCGGCGCTCCTACCTCCACGTCTCGGCGGGCTGCGGCACCAACCGCTACACCCCGGTCCGCTTCGCGTGCCCGCCGGAGGCGACCCTGCTGACGCTCGTGGCACGTCCCTGAGGGAGCGGCCCCACCCTGGACCTGGTGATCACCGGCCCCGGCCGGATCCGCCCCGGCCCGCGAGGCCGCGAAACCGGATTTCGCCTCCGGGCGTGCGTCCGCTAAAGTAATCGATGTCGCCGCAACGCGCGCGACATCGGGGTGTAGCGCAGCTTGGCAGCGCGCTTCGTTCGGGACGAAGAGGTCGTGGGTTCAAATCCCGCCACCCCGACAGCTGAAACACCAGGTCAGGCCCGGTCTCCTTCATTGGAGGCCGGGCCTGACCCGTTCTCCGGCCCGCTCGGTGCCGTCGCGTGCGGCCGGCCGCTCACTGGTCCCCGGACCGCGAAGGGGCATGCGGCCGGGAAACGCGAAGGGCCCGGAAAGCGTGTCCGGGCCCTCTTTCGTCGCAGGTCAGGTGCCTTGCCGCCGCAGCAGGGAGTCAATGAGTTGGCGGCGGCGGGAACGGCGTACCAGGGCGGTCCGGATCCGGCGGCAGGTCATCCTCGCGCAGGGGCTGCGAAATAGCTGGGCGCGTTGTAACCCGAGTGGGGGTAGGAGGCGGCCCAGCTCACGGCCTCGGGCTGGGTGCGGGGGAAGTCCGCGGCCACCAGCGTCGCCAGGTCGAAGTACGCCTCGCGGGTCCGCGGCTTCATCTGCTCCAGGTCGACCTCCGAGCCCGTGGCGAGGTGCTCGTCGAACGGGATCACCACCACGCCCCGGCAGCGGGCACGGAAGTGGTCCACGACGTTGTTCACCTTCACCGTCTTGCTCTTCACGCGCGCCTCGGACACCACGGTGATACTCCGGTTGACGAGGTCCTCGTAGTGGTGCGCGTTGAGCCAGTCCAGGGTGGTGCTGGCGCTGGTCGCGCCGTCCACGCTGGGCGTGGCGACCACGATCAGCTGATCGGCGAAATCCAGGATGCCCCGCATCGCGCTGTGCAGCAGGCCGGTGCCGGAGTCGGTGAGGATGATCGGGTAGTGCTGTCCGAGGCAGTTGATGACCTGTCGGTAGTCCTCGTCGTTGAACGCCGTCGAGAGAGCGGGGTCCACCTCGTTGGCGAGGATCTCGAGGCCGCTCGGGCACTGGGAGGTGAAGCGCCGTACGGCCATGTAGTTGGTGAGGTTCGGGATCTCGACCACCAGGTCGCGGATGGTCGCGCCGGTTTCGCGGCGCACGCGGCGGCTGAGGGTGCCCGCGTCCGGATTGGCGTCGATCGCGACGACCCGGTCCTGGCGCTCGGCGGCGAGCGTCGCGCCCAGGGCAGTCGTGGTGGTCGTCTTGCCGACTCCGCCCTTGAGGCTGATGACGGCGATCTTGTGGCACTGCATCACCGGGGTGCGGAGGATGGCCAGCTTCTGCAGGCGTTCCTGTTCGGCGTTCCTGCCGCCGATGCGGAACCGGCTGAGGCCGCGGCGGCCGTTGGACCGGCTGCGCAGCAGGCGGTCGGAGGAGAGCTCGACAGCCGCGCTGTGCCCCAGGCCCCCGCTACGGCCGTTCCAGTCCGGCCCCGGCCATTGCGCCGGGCCGTGGTGCGCCGGGCCGTGGTGCACCGGCGGGCGAGGGGGCACCGGTGTTCCACCGGCGGCCCGCGCCTGCTGCGCTCCCCTGTCGTAGGGAGCCGCGAGGGGCTCCGCGCCGAGGCCGTTGCGCACGGGCAGTGGGGCGTGGTCCTCCGCCGGTCCCCCCTGCGACACCGCCTGACCGGCCGGCCGCGTGGCGGTCGAAGGCTCCGTCGGCGCGGCGGCCTGGGGCCCGCCGGCGACGTACCGGTCCGGCGGCGCGAAGCCGAGCCCGTCGGAGTACTCCCTGCCCCTGTCGGGTGCGGAGCCGTCAACGCGGATGTCGCGATCGTTCGTCACGTTTTGTCCTTTCGATGAGAGAGAGGGCCCGTCGGGCACAGCGTCGGTGGTGTGATGACGGCAATGCTTTCCGGCCAGCACTTGCTTTCCGGACCAATGACTTGGGGCTTCGGCACGGCCGGAGTCGCCGACCGGATCGAGGGCGGCCGACGGCTGGCCTGTGGGCAGGCTCCTGATCTGCGGCTCGGGCGGGCGGACGATGTGCTGGTGCCCGGTCCCGCGGTCCGGGCGATGCGCGGGGTCTCCTGCGGGGCCACGTGCCGGACGCCCGCCGGATCCGACGGGGAGGGCACGTACCGCGTGACCGGACTGGGGCAGGACGGCGACGCCCGGGCGGTTCGCCGCGGCCTCGACGAGGCGGAGCGGCCCCGGCGGCGCGGCGAGAGGGCTCGGGGGGACGGCGCGGATCAGGCTGCCGTCCTCGCTGATCGAAAGGCCCATCGATATGAACTGGTCCGGTGTCAGGACCCGCTTGTCACCGCGCTGGACATGCTGCGGCGGTTGCCAGGCCCGGGCCCCTTCAGCGCGGAGCCCGGCTTCCGTCGCGTACGTGACGCGGTGGCCCCGGCCGGCTTCCAGGGCGAGCTGGACCTGGGGCGGGACCTCGAGCCGGCTGCGCACGCGGTACTGCCCGGCCTTCAGGTTCTCCGCCCGCTGCAACTGGACCTTCAGCGGGCCGACGAACGAGTAGCACTGCTCCTCGGCGTGCGCGCGTACCGTCTCGACCAGCTCCTCGCCGAGCATGAGCAGGCAGGCGTTGTACAACTCGTGGTCGCCCGGGCTGAGTTCGACGATGAAAACATTAGGTGTGATGGTGCAGTCCCGGGTCCAGATCCTGGCGTTGATGTCGCACTCGCGCCGCAGCGCGCCGGCGAACTCCAAGGGCTGCACGGCGGATCTGAAGACCTTGGCGAAGGTGTCGTTGACCAGAGCCTCGAAGCGCTGCTCGAGCTTGTTCAGCGTTCCCACTACAGCCTCCGGGTGCCGATCTGCCGCAATACAGGCAGATGAGGCGAATATTACCGATAGTCCTTATATAGACAGATACGGTCATTTACTGCGGTGTGTCGACGCAATTCACTGAATCGGTCCTAAGCCCTCACCCCCGGAGCGCCGCGCCGGGGCCTGCGGCCCGCCCTCCCTGGCCGTGGGCGTGCCGCGTCGGCGCGCGGCCGACAGGGGCCACGGCAGCTGATGGCCTGTCAGGCATTGCGCGGGGCGGGGGCAGGGGTGTCCGCCCGGCGAGCTTCCGGTGTCCCGTTTCCTCTGCCGGCCCATGCCGATTCGCCCCTTCGGGCCCGGCGGCTTCTCATGGAACGGTGGGCGGGCGCCGCTCGCTGTGAGTACGGAAGGGCACACGGATGTACGAGATGCACGCGGAGCCGGTGACCGGTCGGAGCGAGCTGGTCTGGCATGTGACCAGCGAGGAGGCGGCCGTCGGCGCTCTGTGCGGATACCCGCTGCCCTCACGTCCCCCGAGCGCGCCCCTGCCCGGGGCTGACGCGCCGGCGGACCGTTACTGCTCCTCCTGCATGACCGCTGTCGGCTCTGCCGTCGGACGACGCCCGCGCTGAGCACCTGGCCCCCTCGTGTCCTCGGGCATACCGACAGGACAGGAGAGGCCTGTCGGTGGAGCGGCGCAGAATGGGGGGATGACTGAGAACAGCGGGTCCTCGCAGGCCATGTCCATGCCCGACTGGGAGAAGCGCTTCAGGGCGCCGCGCGTCTCGCTGCCCGACTGGGCCGAGGACGCGCCGGACCGCGCGTTGTTCGTGTCCAACGCGACGGGGACGTACGAGCTGTACGCCTGGGACCGGGCGACCGGAGCGCAGCGGCAGGCCACCGACCGGCCGAACGGGACCACCGACGGGGTGCTGACACCCGACGGCGAGTGGATCTGGTGGTTCAGCGACACGGACGGGGACGAGTTCGGCGTCTGGATGCGGCAGCCGTTCGCGGGCGGTGCGGACGAGCCGGCGGCGCCGGGGCTGGAGCCGTCGTACCCCGGCGGGCTGGCGCTCGGGCGGGACGGGACGGCGGTCGTGGGGCGCTCGACCGACGAGGACGGGTCCACGGTGCATGTCGTACGGCCGGGCGCCGAGCCCGTCGAGATCTACCGGCACCGGGAGTCGGCCGGCGTCGGAGACATGTCGCACGACGGGACGCTGATCGCGATCGAGCACACCGAGCACGGCGACGCGATGCACTCCGCGCTGCGGGTGATGCGGCTGGACGGCAGTGGCGTGGCCGAGCTGGACGACACCCGCGGCGGGGAGGCCGAGCTGGGGCTCGACGTGCTCGGCTTCGCTCCGGTCGACGGGGACACCCGGCTGCTGGTCGGGCACCAGCGGCGCGGGCGCTGGGAGCCGATGGTGTGGGACGTGGCGTCGGGCGAGGAGACCGAGCTGGGGATCGAGCTGCCGGGCGACGTGTCGGCCGAGTGGTATCCGGACGGGGCCGCGCTGCTCGTCGTGCACAGCTTCGAGGCGCGCAGTGAGCTGTGGCGGTACGACTTCGCCACGCGGCAGCTGGTGGAGGTCGAGACGCCGGCCGGCACGGTGTCGGGCGCCACGGCCCGGCCGGACGGGTCGGTGGAGTTCCTGTGGTCCTCGGCGGCCCGGCCGCCGGTGGTGCGGTCGACGTCGGGGCGCGTGGTGCTCGACCCGCCGGGGACGAAGGCGCCGGCGTCGGTGCCGGTGGAGGACGCGTGGGTGGAGGGGCCCGGCGGGCGGATCCACGCGCTCGTGCAGAAGCCGGCCACCGGACAGGGGCCGTTCCCGACGGTCTTCGAGATCCACGGCGGGCCCGCCTGGCACGACAGCGACGCGTTCGCGGCCGGGCCGGCGGCGTGGGTGGACCACGGCTACGCGGTCGTGCGGGTCAACTACCGCGGTTCCACCGGGTACGGGCGCGCGTGGACGGACGCGCTCAAGCACCGGGTCGGGCTGATCGAGCTGGAGGACATCGCGGCGGTCCGGGAGTGGGCGGTCTCGTCCGGCCTCGCGGACCCGGCGAAGCTGGTGCTGGCGGGCGGTTCGTGGGGCGGGTACCTGACGCTGCTCGGCCTCGGTACGCAGCCGGAGGCGTGGGCGGTGGGGCTGGCGGCGGTACCGGTCGCCGACTACGTGACGGCGTACCACGACGAGATGGAGGCGCTGAAGGCACTGGACCGCACACTGCTGGGCGGCGCGCCGGAGGAGGTCCCGGAGCGCTTCGAGGCGTCCTCGCCGCTGACGTACGTCGACGCGGTGCGGGCCCCGGTCTACATCTCCGCGGGCGTCAACGACCCCCGCTGTCCGATCCGCCAGGTCGAGAACTACGTGGACCGGCTGGCGGCGCGGGGAGCGGTGTACGAGGTGTACCGGTACGACGCGGGGCACGGGTCGCTGGTGGTGGAGGAGCGGATCAAGCAGGTCCGGCTGGAGCTGGAGTTCGCCGCCCGGCATCTGGGTTAGCGGGAACGGGGCCCGGGGCCGGGCCGGAGCCGGGCCCCGGACGGGCCGGAATGTCCGCGTCCGGCGACCCCGGGCTGTGTGCGGGGCGGGGCGGGCCCGTACCTTGGTGGGGTGTACCGGTTCCTGCTGACGCCCCGCTGGTGGGGGATCCACCTCTTCGTCGTGCTGGCCATTCCCTTCTGTGTCTTCATGGGGTCCTGGCAGCTCGGGCGGTTCGAAGACCGCGTCGAGACCCACCAGGCCGCCGAGGAGAAGCCCGATCCGGGCACGCAGGCCGCCGTACCCCTCGAAGAGCTGCTCCCCGTCGACAAAGAGACCTCCGGGCGGCCCGCCACCGCGACCGGGCGCTACGCCGAGCAGTTCGTCGTGCCCGGACGGGAGCTCGACGGCAAGCGCGGCTCCTACGTGCTGACCCTGCTGCGCACGGACGACGGCAAGGCCCTGCCCGTCGTGCGCGGATGGCTGCCCGCCGGGGAGAGGGCCGCGGCCGCGCCCCCGGGCGAGGTCACCGTGACCGGCGCGCTCCAGGCGTCCGAGAACTCGGGCACCGACGGCGTGCACACCGGCGGCGGACTGCCGGAGGGGCAGTTGGGGATGATCAGCGCCGCGTCGCTCGTCAACCTCGTTCCGTACGACGTGTACGACGCCTGGATCACCCTCACCGAGGGCGATCCCGGCCTGCTGCCCGTCCCCGCGGTCGCCCCGCAGGGCAGCGGCCTCGATCTCAAGGCGTTCCAGAACCTCGGCTACACCGGCGAATGGTTCGTCTTCGCGGGCTTCGTGCTCTTCATGTGGTTCCGGCTCATGCGCCGTGAGGCGGAGGCCGCCCGGGACCTCGCCCTCGGAATCCTGCCGGAGGGCCCGGCGGTGCCGGAGACCCCGGAGAGCGGGGACGGGCAGGCCGACGGGGTGGCGGTCGGCGCGGGCGCCGGCGACACCGCCGGTTCCGGCGGCAGGCGCGACTGAGAGGTACGGCGACGGGGCGGGCGCGGCCGGCGACGGCGCGCCCGCCCCGTCGCCGTACCCTTCCGCTCCGTTACTGCGCCGCCAGCACGCCCGTGCGGTAGATCGTCCCCGCGCACGCGTTGGGAACCGTCGCCGCCGCGCTCGACGCGCCCGCCTCCGGTGTGTGGCTCACCGAGACGCTGCCGTCCGCCGTGCCGCCGTCCTCGGTGCCGAGCTGCGGCTCCATGCCGGCCTGCTCAGCCTCGCTTCCCTCGCCCGTACCGCCGATGCCGCCCGTGCTGCTGTCTTCCGTGCCGCCCGTCGGACCCGGGTCCGGGCCCGGATCGGTGGGCACGGGATCGGGCGAGGGGTTGGTCGTCGGGCAGCTGTCCGTCGGCACCCAGGCGAACTTCACCTCGTACGCCATGTCCGGCTCCAGCAGCAGGCCGGTCGTCTCCAGGGACGGGTCCGGCAGACCGGCCGCCGCGTCGCCCGAGGTGTGGTCGACGACGTTGATACGGCTGGGGTCGGCCGCGCCCATCGGCTGCGCGTACACCGAGCCCCGGCCGGCGACTGTGCACCGCATCTCGGAGATGTTGACGACCCGGAACGTGCCGTACACCTTGCCCTCGGCGTCGGGCGTGCCGGTACCCGCCGAGACGACCGAGAGCTGGCTCGCGCCGCAGGTCGGCGTCGACGCGGGCACGCTGCCCGGAGCCTCGGCGCCACCGCCGCCGCCACCGCCGCCGCCACTGCCGGTGCGGCGGCTCTCACCGGTGTCCGAAGAACCCTTCCCGGCGTCCTTCTCCTTCTTTTTCCGCTTCTTCTTCTCTTCCCGGGAGAGCTCCTTCTCGGAAGGCTTCTCCTCCACCCTTTTGCCCTTGCCGCCGTCGACGCCCTTCTCCCAGCCGGTGCCGCCGTGCGTGTCCCGTCCGTGGCCCGCTATCGACGGGCGGCCGTCGGCCGCGCTGTCGGAGTTCGCCACGTGGACGAAGGCGGGGACCGCCGTGCCGACGAAGAGGGCGGCGGCCGCCATGCCGACGACGGCCTGGCGCCGCCTGGCGCGCCGGGCGGGGACCGCCTTGCGCAGGTGTTCCAGGGCGTCTCGCGAGGGCTCCAGTTCTTCCACGGCGCCGCGCAGCATCCGGCGCAGGGCGAGCTCGTCGCCCATGCCGAGGCCGTCGGCCGTGCCCGGGCCGTCGCTCGTGCCGGGACCGTCGTCCGTGCCGGGACCGTCGGTCGTGCCGGGACCGTCGGTCGTGCCGAGGACCTCGTCCGTATCGGGCTCGTCGCGCTCGTTCGGACTGTCGTTCACAATCGCTTTTCCAGTCAGGTCGTTCAACGGCCCGTCCGGCCCGTGCCGCTCTTGCTTGTCACTCATGCCGAGGCCTCCATGGCGACGCGGAGCGCCGCGATGCCGCGTGAACCGTACGCCTTCACCGAACCCAGGGATATCCCCAGCGTCTCGGCGCACTGAGCCTCCGTCATGTCCGCGAAGTACCGCAGGACCAGCACTTCGCGCTGGCGTCGCTGGAGCCCGCGCATCGCCTTGATCAGCGCGTCACGCTCCAGCTGGTCGTACGCCCCCTCCTCCGCGCTCGCCATGTCCGGCATCGGCTTCGACAGCAGCTTCAGGCCGAGGATGCGGCGGCGCAGCGTGGAGCGGGAGAGGTTGACGACGGTCTGGCGCAGGTAGGCCAGGGTCTTCTGCGGGTCGCGGACCCGGTTGCGCGCGGAGTGCACACGGATGAAAGCTTCCTGCACGACGTCCTCACACGAGGCCGTGTCGTCGAGCAGCAGGGCCGCGAGGCCGAGCAGGGAGCGGTAGTGAGCCCGGTAGGTCTCGGTCAGGTGATCGACTGTGGTGCCCGCGGTCATGACGTCTTCAGCGCCCTCACGCGCGGACGGTATACGGGCGGGACGTGCGGTCGGCATGGGGGCGATCACCGGCATGCCGCCGGGCGGGCGGGGCCGCCGGAGCGGGCGCACTGCTGCGCCTCGAGCCGTGCCCACTGTGATGTCGAGTACCTCTGCCACGCCTGTTGGACACGCTTCCCCCCGACAGGGTTGTACGCACGAGGCACCGCTTTTGACGGTGTTACAAACGCCCGCATGCGCACCCGCCCTCCTGAATGCCCCAATTGTCGTGGCGTTTTGCCGGGGCAACCGCAAAGACGCTCCCCTCCCAACTGCCGGTTGCAGTAAGGCGGGGAGCGAATGATCGAACAGAATCACGCTCCGGTTCAAGTAATGCGGTCTTCGACTTGATCACAGAGTGTTCACAGATCCTACAAAGGATTCCGCTTGTCACCGCCCCGATTCCACCGCCGGGTTACGCCGCTCCCAGCTCGGCGGCCACCAGCTCGGCGATCTGCGCGGTGTTGAGCGCGGCGCCCTTGCGGAGGTTGTCACCGCACACGAAGAGTTCGAGCGCCGTCGGATCGTCCAGCGACCGGCGTACCCGCCCCACCCACGTCGGGTCGGTCCCCACCACGTCGGCCGGCGTCGGGAACTCCCCCGCGGCCGGGTCGTCGAACAGCACCACGCCCGGCGCGGTCGCCAGGATCTCGTGCGCCCGCTCGACCGAGACCTCGTTCTCGAAGCGTGCGTGCACCACCAGGGAGTGCGTGGTGAGCACCGGCACCCGGACGCACGTGACCGACACCGGCAGACCGGGCCGGTCCAGGATCTTGCGCGACTCGGCGCGGATCTTGAGCTCCTCCGACGACCAGCCGTCGTCCGCGAGCGAGCCGGCCCACGGCACCACGTTCAGCGCGATCGGGGCGGCGAAGGGCCCGGTGTCGTCGCCCACCGCGCGTCGTACGTCACCGGGGTGCGTCCCCAGCTCCGTGCCCGCGACGAGCGAGAGCTGGGTGCGCAGCGCCTCGACGCCGGCCCGGCCCGCGCCGCTCACGGCCTGGTACGAGGAGACGACGAGGCCGGCGAGACCGAACTCGGCGTGCAGCGCGCCGATCGCCACGATCATCGACAGCGTCGTGCAGTTCGGGCTCGCCACGATGGACCGCGGGCGGGTCCGTACGGCATGCGGATTGACCTCGGGGACGACCAGCGGGACGTCCGGGTCCATCCGGAAGGCCGCGGAATTGTCCACCACCACCGCGCCCTGGGCGGCGGCGACGGGCGCCCACCGCGCGGCCACGTCGTCGGGCACGTCGAACATCGCGACGTCGACGCCCCTCAGGGCCTCTTCCGACAACGCCAGGACCTCGGTCGCCTCCCCGCGCACGACCAGCTTGCGGCCGGCCGAGCGCGGGGAGGCGAGGAGTCGGATCTCGCCCCAGACGTCGGCGTGCTGCGACAGGATCTGGAGCATGACGGCGCCGACGGCTCCGGTCGCTCCGACGACCGCGAGCGTCGGCTTGCCGGTCACCGCCCGGTGCCTCCGTAGACGACCGCCTCGTCGGAGTCGCTGTCCAGGCCGAAGGCCGAGTGCACGGCGCGCACGGCCTCGTTGACGTCGTCGGCGCGGGTGACGACCGAGATGCGGATCTCGGACGTCGAGATCAGCTCGATGTTCACACCCGCGTCGGACAGCGCCTCGAAGAAGCCCGCCGTCACGCCCGGGTTGGTCTTCATACCGGCGCCGACCAGGGAGATCTTGCCGATCTGGTCGTCGTAACGCAGCGAATCGAAACCGATCGTGGCCTTCGACTTCTCCAGGGCGTCGATGGCCTTGCGGCCCTCGGTCTTGGGGAGGGTGAAGGAGATGTCGGTCAGTCCGGTCGACGCGGCCGAGACGTTCTGCACGACCATGTCGATGTTGATCTCGGCGTCCGCGATGGACCGGAAGATCGCCGCGGCCTCGCCCGGCTTGTCCGGCACACCGACGACCGTGACCTTGGCTTCGGAGACGTCGTGGGCGACTCCGGAGATGATGGCGTGCTCCACCTGCTGGTCCCCTTGCGGCTCGTTGCTGACCCAGGTGCCGCGCAGTCCCGAGAAGGACGAGCGGACGTGGATCGGGATGTTGTAACGGCGTGCGTACTCCACGCACCGGTGCAGCAGCACCTTGGAGCCGGAGGCGGCGAGCTCCAGCATGTCCTCGAAGGAGATCCAGTCGATCTTCCGGGCCTTCTTCACGACCCGGGGGTCGGCGGTGAAGACACCGTCCACATCGGTGTAGATCTCACAGACCTCGGCGTCCAGCGCTGCCGCGAGGGCGACCGCGGTCGTGTCCGACCCGCCCCGGCCGAGGGTGGTGATGTCCTTCTTGTCCTGGGACACACCCTGGAACCCGGCGACGATGGCGATGTTGCCCTCGTCGAGAGCGGTGCGGATCCGGCCCGGCGTGACATCGATGATGCGCGCTTTGTTGTGGACCGAGTCGGTGATGACACCCGCCTGGCTGCCCGTGAACGACTGGGCCTCGTGGCCCAGGTTCTTGATCGCCATGGCCAGCAGGGCCATGGAGATCCGCTCACCCGCGGTCAGCAGCATGTCGAATTCACGTCCGGCAGGAATCGGGGATACCTGCTCGGCGAGGTCGATCAACTCGTCCGTCGTGTCGCCCATCGCCGAAACCACGACAACGACCTGGTGGCCGTTCTTCTTGGCATCGACGATTCGCTTGGCGACCCGCTTGATGCCTTCGGCATCGGCTACGGAGGAGCCTCCGTACTTCTGCACGACAAGGCCCACGTGCGCTCCTCGTTAGTCATTACTGCGGTCGGCTCAGTTTACCGAGCGGACGGGGCCTGCCCACGTGATACCGCATCGTGAGATGTCCCGCTCATGATCCGGGCACGTCGGCAGGTCCTGCCCGCTCGACGGGGACCCCTGCCCGGCGACGGGCAGGGTACGCGAAAGGTGTCCCGGCTCACACGGCCGCGCCCGCGGGCGCCGCCCCCCTGGCTGCGGGCCCGCGACGGCCGTACGTACGCCGTCCGCGCCCGGCCGCCCGTACGCTGCACCCGTGCTGTCATACGAGGAACTGACCCCGCCCGAGCGCCGGTTGTGGGACGCCTTTACCACCGGGCGCGAGGTCGACCTGCGGGGCGACGAGGAGCGCACGGTCAGGGCGGCCGTCGTCGTGGCGCTGCTGCTCGGCCAGAACGCCGAGCCGTCCGGAGCCGTGCCCGCCCTGCGGCTCACCGGCGCGCGGATCACCGGCCGGATCGTGCTCGACGGGGCGGAGATCCGGCACATGCTCCGGCTGCGGGAGTGCGTGCTGGAGGAGGACGTCAGCCTCGAAGCGGCCTCCACCCTGGCCGTGGGCATCGTGGACAGCCGGCTGCCCGGCTTCCGGGCGCCCAGCGCCCGCATCGGAGGCCGGCTGACGCTGCGCGGCTCCGTCGTGGAGGGGAGCGCCGACCGGTTCCCCGTCCAGCTCATCCACGCGCACGTGAGCGGTGAGCTGATGCTGACCGGGGCGAGGCTGTCGGCGCCCGGCGGCGTCGCGCTGTCCGGCGACGGCATGGTGCTGGACGGGGCGCTGTACGGCGAGGACGGGTTCCACGCCGAGGGGACGGTCCAGTTGCCGGGGGCGCAGCTGAACGGCGGCCTGTTCCTGCGGGGCGCGCGGCTGGAGGCGCCGGGCGGCGTGGCGCTGAACGGGGACAACATGGCGGTCAGCACCGTGCGGCTCTCGCGCGGGTTCACCACCGACGGCAAGGTGCGGCTGCGCGGCGCCCAGGTCGCGGACCTGCTGTCGTTCGAGGGGGCGGACCTGTCGGGGACGGGCACGTCGCTGGTCTGCATCGGCATGCGCACGGCCGACCTCGACCTGCGGTTCGCCGCCCCGCCGGGCGGCCGGGTGGACCTGCGGAACGCCCACGCCTCGGGCGTGGTCGACGACCGGCGCACCTGGCCGCCGGTCCTGCGGCTCGACGGCTTCGTGTACGACTCCATACGGTTCGACGACGAGGACGCCATGCCGGGCGGCGTCGCGCCGGCGCAGCGCCTGCTCTGGTTCCTGCGGGACCGCGACTACGCGCCCCAGCCGTACGAGCAGCTGGCGTCGTACTACCGGCGCATCGGCCACGACGACCACGCCCGCCGCGTGCTCCTGCACAAGCAGCGCCGCCGGCGCCGGACGGCGACGAGCGCCGTGGGGCGCCTGTGGGGCGCCCTGCTGGACGTCACCGTGGGCTACGGCTACCGCCCGTGGCTGGCCGGGGTGTGGCTCGCCGCCCTGACCACCGTGGGCACGGTGGTGTTCGGCCGGCTGACGCCGACGCCCGTGAAGCCCGGCGAGGGGCCGCCGTTCGACGCCTTCGTGTACTCGCTCGACCTGCTGATCCCCGTCGGCGGCCTGGGGCAGCGCGGCGCCTGGCACTGGGCGGGCGGGGACGCCCAGTGGCTGGCGTACGCCTTCGTCGCGATCGGCTGGGTGCTGACCACCGCCGTGCTGGCCGGGGTCACGCGGGCCCTGTCGAAGAACTAGACGGTTTTCAGGCCCAGCGGCCCGGCGATCTCCTGCGCCATGACCCGGCCGGCCTCCGCCTCCAGGTCCTCCTCGCCCGGGTCCTCGTCCGTGTCCAGGCCGTCCAGCTCCTGGAGCGGCTGGTCCAGGCGGACGTGCGCCACCAGGGACTGGAGGGCGCGCAGGCAGGCGGAGGCGGTGGCGCCCCAGTTCGAGAAGTACGAGAACTGCCACCACCACAGCGCTTCGGTGGTCCGCCCCGCCCGGTAGTGGGCCAGACCGTGGCGCAGGTCGGTGATGACGTCGGCCAGGTCGTCGGAGATGCGGCAGGCGACGGGAGCCTTGCGCGGTTCGTACGGGTCGAAGACCTCGGAGTACACGTCGATCGGGTCGAGCATGACGGCGAAACGCTGGCGCAGGTCGTCCGGGTCCGGCTCGGGGCCGGTGTCCGGCTCGTAGCGGTCGTCGGGAACGATGTCCTCGTGCGCGCCCAGTCTGCCGCCGGCCAGGAGCAGCTGGGACACCTCCAGCAACAGGAACGGGACCGCGCTGTCGGGCTCGTCGCCCTTCGCCACTTCCGTGACGGCGACGATGAAGCTCTCGATCTGGTCGGCGATCTGGACCGCGAAATCGTCCGGGTTCTGCACCACCGCGTGCAGCAGCTTGGCGTCAGACATCGAGCAATCGTCTCCCCTCGAAGGCACGGCCCAGCGTGACCTCGTCGGCGTACTCAAGATCTCCCCCGACGGGGAGTCCACTGGCCAGGCGCGTCACCCGCAGACCCATCGGCTTGACCATCCGGGCCAGGTACGTGGCGGTCGCCTCGCCCTCCAGGTTCGGATCGGTGGCCAGGATCAGCTCGGTGACGGTGCCGTCCGCGAGGCGCGCCAGCAGCTCGCGGATCCGCAGGTCGTCGGGGCCCACGCCCTCGATGGGGCTGATGGCCCCGCCGAGCACGTGGTAGCGGCCGCGGAACTCGCGCGTCCGCTCGACCGCGACGACATCCTTCGGCTCTTCGACGACACAGATGACCGCCGGGTCGCGGCGCGGATCACGGCAGATCCCGCACCGCTCCTCCTGCGCGACGTTGCCGCACACCACGCAGAAACGGACCTTGTCCTTGACCTCCATGAGGGCATGGGCGAGGCGGCGCACATCGGTCGGCTCGGCCTGGAGGATGTGGAAGGCGATCCGCTGCGCGCTCTTGGGACCGACGCCGGGCAGCCTGCCCAACTCGTCGATGAGGTCCTGGACCACGCCTTCGTACAACGGATTGCCTTCCTTGCCCTGCCGGTGTTGCGGTCTTGCCTGGTACGTACGGTAGTTCCTGCGGGGCCGCCTTAGAAGGGCAGACCCGGCATCCCGCCCAGTCCCTGGGCCAGCGGGCCGAGCTTCTCCTGCTGGAGCTGCTGCGCGTTCTCGTTCGCGGCCTGGACCGCGGCGACGATCAGGTCCGCGAGGGTCTCGGTGTCCTCCGGGTCGACCGCCTTGGGGTCGATCACCAGGGCGCGGAGCTCTCCGGAGCCGTTGACGGTCGCCTTGACCAGGCCACCGCCGGCCTGACCGTCGACATCGGTCCGCGCGAGCTCCTCCTGCGCCTTGGCGAGGTCCTGCTGCATCTTCTGGGCCTGCTGGAGCAGCTGCTGCATGTTGGGCTGGCCACCACCGGGAATCACGGTCACTCCTGGCACTTCGACGACGATTGTTTCGGTAAGGCGAGCCTACGTGTTCGACGGGCAGTGCGCGCCATGCCCTGCGAAGCGACTCTTTCGAGTGAGGTCCCCGGCCCCCTACGGCTGACCACGACCTGGTTCCGGCCGGAAAAACTGGTATATCGGCCCCACAGCCCACCATTCGGCGGTAGGAAGAGCACGCCACACCACTTCACGCAATGTCACGGATCACGCATACAGCGCAAGCGCAGAGGAGTGCCCGGTGAGCCAGCCGGAGATGCAGCCCGAGGGGTCGCCGGTCCGGAGGGAGGGCGGGGGCGCCCCCGGGCGGTCGCACGACGAGGACGACCTGACCGGGAGGCCCTTCCCCCTCGGCGACTGGGGCGAGCCGGCGGAGCGCCTCGACGAGCTCTACCGGTGGGTGGAGGCGAACGCGCTGCGCACGGCCGGCTGGTACCTCGCCGACCGGACCTGGAAGCGGCGCGGGGCCCGTGCGCTGCGGACGGGTGCGGCCGCCGGCGTGATCACCGGGGCCGCGCTGCCGCTCGTCGACCTGGCGGGGGCGGTGGACGGCACCGCGGGGTGGGGCTACCTGTCGCTGCTGCTGGGAGCCGCGTGCGTGGCCTGCGACCGGTACTTCGGGCTCACGTCGGGGTGGATCAGGGACGTGGCCACGGCGCAGGCGGTGCAGCGGCGCCTGCAGGCGCTGCAGTTCGACTGGGCGTCGGAGAGCGTACGGGAGGTCCTCGGCCCGGCGGAGGGGACGGCCGGTGAGGCGGCCGAGCGGTGTCTCACCGTGCTGCGGCGGTTCTCGGAGGACGTGGCGGAGCTGGTGCGGTCGGAGACCGCGGACTGGATGGCGGAGTTCCGGGCGGGGGCCGCGCCCTTGGGGACGCGGTCGGCGGAGGGGGCGGGCACGGCCCGGCCGGACGGCGGGGCGCCGGCCGGGCGGTACACGCTGCCTCCGGGGGCGCGGCCGAACATGCCGCGGCAGCGGCCCCCGGAGCCGCCCCGCTGAGGCGGGCGCGGCGGTCCGTACGGCTAGCTGAAGATGATCATGGAGCCTTGGCCGAGGCTCCGGGTCGCCGCCGCGTGCAGGCCCAGCCAGACGTGGCGTTCGCGGGCGAAGGGACTGTCGTCGTACGGAAGAGCGTCCGCCGGCTCTTCCAGGGTGGTGGGCCGGGCGGGCGGACGCGGCGGCGACGGCGGGTTCATCGGGTCGATGCCTATCGCGGGGGCGATGAATTCCAGCTCGCGCAGCAGGCCCTGGGTGGAGCCCAGGGGGCCGCCGCCCGCCAGGAGCTCCTCGTTGGACAGGGGCGCCGCGTAGTCCACCGGGACGTACGCGCCGGCGTGGTCGTAGTGCCAGACCAGGTGCGACTGCTGGGCCGTCGGCTCGAACATCTCCAGGAGCTGCTCGTAGTCGCCGCCCAGGGCGTCCACCGGCGTCACCTCCAGGCCGCAGATCCGGAGCAGGTACGCGCGGCGCAGGAAGTGCAGGGCGTCGTAGTCGAAGCCCGCCACCGGGGCGACGTCACCCGAGAGGCCCGGCATGTAGGCGAACACGGGAACGGTCGGCAGGCCCGCTTCGGTGAGGGCCTTGTCGTACGACGCGATCTCTTCGGCGAAGGGGTTGTCGGGGCTGTGGCACAGCACATCGACGAGGGGGACCAGCCACAGGTCACAGGCCACGTACGGCTCGCTCTCCACTGGGTTCGTGCGACAGTCCAGGCAGCGTAGTGCTACCGGGTCGCCGCGCACAGTTGGCGGGTCGCCCCAGTCTGTTCACTCCCGGCCGCCCACGTCCCAGATCCAGGCCCCTCCCACGTACCGGCTCTCCTTGCCGAGCAGCCGCGACACCGCGTCGCGCAGCGCCGGAGCGTTGTCCTGCGGTGCGAGTACGACCACTCCCGCCCGCCAGAACTCCAGGTCCGCGCGTGCCTGGTCCCGCCATTCGGGGCCGATGCCGGGGACCGCGCCGCCGTAGCGGATGTCGCGCAGGAGGTTGGAGGTGTGGCGCGGGGGCGCGCCGTAGATGCCGATGCGCTCCGGGCCCCACGGGCCGTTGAAGTAGCCGCCGGCGACCGCGAAGCGGGGTGCGGTGGCGGACTGCCAGTGCAGTGCCTCCGCGTTGCCGGGGTCCGGGAGCGGCACGGGGACCACCGATTCGCCCTCGGCGACGTACGGCTTCCACAGGCCGTCCGCGAGGAACGCCGGCACCTCGGGGCGGTCTCGCACCGGCATCGGCGTCGGGACGATCGGCACGAGCGCGAGGGCGAGGGCCGTCAGGCCGAGGGTGCGGGGCGGGCCGGCGGGGAAGGCGCGGACGCGGTCCGCCGCCAGTGCCACCAGGATGCCCAGCACCGGGGCGCAGATCATCGCCACCCGCGACTCGATGACCGACTCGAAGAGCGGCTGGTGGGCGAGCGCCCGCCACGGTCCCGGCAGGATCACCTCGGTGTGCGGGACGCGGAACCTGGGGCCGAGGGAGAGCAGCGCCGCGGCGAGGCCGGTGAAGGTGAGCGCCTTGACCAGCGGGAGCCGCCACAGACTCAGCGCGACGGCGGAGGCGAGACCGGCCAGCGGCCAGCCGTAGAAGGCGTTCTGCTCGGTGCGGTTCATGGCGAGCGGATCGGCCCGCGCCTCGTCGCCCAGCAGCGCGCGGCCGGAGAACTCCAGGAAGGCGAGCGGGCTGTTGCCGGCGTTGTCGCCGTGCAGCACGCTGTGGTAGCTCTGCGGCCCGAAGAACTGCCAGTACAGCGGGAAGGCGACCAGCGGCAGGCAGACCGCGAGCGCCACCCCGGTCCCCCGGAGCAGCGGGCGCCACGCCGCACGCGCCGCGTCGCGGTGCGCGAGGGCGTACGAGAGCGCGAAGAGCAGCATGCCCATGGCGGCGAGGAGGAGCGGCTCCTCGCCGAGGAAGATCTGGTACGTCGCGAACAGCCCCAGCAGCGCCCCGTCGCGCACGACCCTCGCCGGCCTGTCCGGGTCGCACAGGCGCAGGGCCCGGTCGATGATCACCGGGATCATGAAGAGCACCGCGAAGTTGGGGTGGGCGTTGGCGTGCGAGATCATCGGCGGCGCGAAGGCGCACAGCGCGGCGCCGGTGGCGGCCGCCCAGCGGCTGCGCACGAGCCGCTTCGCGATCAGCCAGTACCAGGCGACGGCGGTCGCGGCCAGGCCGGCGGTCAGGACGAGCGCCCAGGTCGCGGTGGGCCCGAAGGCGAGGGTGACGGGGATGAGCGGCACGGACAGGCCCAGCATGACGGTGTTCGCCATGAGGTTCACGCCGTCGGGGTAGTTCTGCGCCGTCGTGAAGAGCGGGTTGCGGAAGTGGGTGACGTTGTCGGCGGTGACGGCGAAGAACCACTCCCACTGGTTCTGGTCCTGCCCGGAGTCGGCGAGGTAGCGGTGGTCCAGGTCCGCCCAGAGGCCCTTGTAGAGCAGCACGGAGGCGAGGAGGAAGAGCGCGGTGACGGTGAGGTCGACGGGCCGTACGCGCCGCGCCTTCAGCCGCACCAGTTCGAGGAGCACCTTGCCGTAGTCGGCGGGCCTGACCTTGGAGCCCTCCTGGTGCGCCCAGCGGACCGGCACCTCGGCGACCCGCCACCCCGCCCGCCGGAAGAACTGCAGGATCTCCACGTCCGTCCCCCATCCGTCGAGGCGGGCGTCGGCGAAGGCGGTGCGCGCCTTGTCGCCGTCGAAGAGCTTGAAGCCGCACTGGGTGTCCCGTATGCCGGGCACGGCGACGGCCCGTATGAGCCGGTTGCCCATCCTGCCGAGCCACTCGCGGAGGCGCCGCTGGTGTATGTCGATGGTGGAGTCGGGGTGCGCGCGCGAGCCGATGGCGGCGGCGAGCCCGCCGTCGTACTCGGACATCCGCTTGTCGAGGCGGTCGAGTTCCTCAATCGGGGTGGCCAGGTCGGCGTCCGTCACGAGCACCCTGGCTCCGCGCGAGGCGAGGACGCCGCGCCGCAGGGCGTGCCCCTTGCCCCGGTTGCCGGCCTCGTCGGCCTCGACCAGCAGGATGCGCGGCTCCCGGGCGGCGGCGGCCCGTACCGCGTCGGCCGTGCCGTCCGTGGAGCCGTCGTCGACGACGATCAGCTCCCAGCCGCCCCAGCGGCCCGGGTCCGCGCGCAGGTGGGCACAGATCGCGTCCAGGGTGGGGCCCAGGCGCCGTTCCTCGTTGTACGCGGGGACGACGACCGTCAGGTCGGCTCTCACTGTCGCGGACGCTCCAGCCGCTCGCCGTTCTGGCCGTGTTCGCCACTGCTTCCACTGCTGTCGCTGCTGTCACTGCCGCAGCGCTCGCCGTCCTCAAGGTCTTCGGCCCACGCCAGCAGCTTCGCGTGGTACGCCCCGATGACCGCCCGTACCGCCTCGACGTCCCCCCGCGTCACCGCGTCCACGACGTCCGAGTGGCCGTTCCACATCCGGGTCCTGAGGTCCGGGTCGCCCCGCAGGTGCGGGACGGAGAAGACCCAGCAGCGCAGCCGCAGCTGGTGCAGGAACCCCGAGATGTGCGGGTTCTCGACGAGGACGCCGAGCTCGCGCCAGAAGCGCAGGTCGTACCCGATGAATATGTCCAGGTCCCCGGCGCGGGCCGCCCGCGCCGCCTCGTCCGCCCTGCGCCGTATGGCCATGAGCACGCTGACGCCCGTGACGCTCCCGCCGCTTTCGGCGAGCTTGCGGAAGACGCCGTCGGCGATCAGGGAACGCGCTTCGACCATGCCCCGGAAGTCCCCCACCGAGATCTCGCGGACGCGGAAGCCGCGGTGCTGGTCGGAGTCGAGCAGACTCTGCGCCGCCAGGTCGACGAGCGCTTCCCTGACGGGTGTCGCGGAGACCCCGTACTGGTCGGCGATCTGCTTGACGGTGAATTCCTGCCCCGGCCGCAGACGCCCCGCGAGCACCTCGTCACGCAGCGCGTCGGCTATCTGCTGCCGCAGGGTATTGCGGGTGACAGGTCCGCTCGCGGGCATGGCGTCTTTCCCCTTCGTCTGGCTCCGGACACCATAGGCGGTGCCGCCGGGAGCCCGTCGGAGGGCCGTGAGGGGCAGCACGGCGGTGCCCCCTCCGCGCGGACGGGACGCGTGAAGGGGGCGCCGTGGGGAGCGGGGCGTCAGGCGGTGGTGTGTTCGTCCGCCGCCGACAGGGCGATGTCCAGGACCGCCAGGCCCTCCTTCGCCTCCGCCTCGGTGACGTTGCACGGCGGGACGACGTGCGTGCGGTTCATGTTGATGAAGGGCCACAGGCCGTTCTTCTTGCAGACCGCGCCGAACGCCGCCATCGGGGCATTGGCCTCGCCCGACGCGTTGTACGGGACGAGCGGTTCGCGGGTCTCGCGGTTCCTGACCAGGTCGAGGGCCCAGAACATGCCCGTACCGCGGATCTCGCCGACGCTCGGGTGGCGCTCCGCCAGCTCGCGCAGCCCCGGGGCGATCACCGTCTCGCCGATGTGCGCCGCGTTCTCGACGACGCGCTCCTCCTCCATCACCCGGAGGGTGGCGACGGCGGCCGCGCAGGCCAGCGGGTGGCCGGAGTAGGTGAGGCCGCCGGGGTAGGGGCGCTTCTCGAAGGTCTCGGCGATCTCGGCGGAGATCGCCACGCCGCCCAGCGGCACGTAACCCGAGTTGACGCCCTTCGCGAAGGTCATCAGGTCCGGTACGACGTCGAAGTGCTCGGACGCGAACCACTTGCCCGTGCGGCCGAAGCCCGCCATGACCTCGTCGAGGACGAAGACGATGCCGTACCGGTCGCAGATCTCGCGTACGCCCGCCAGGTAGCCGGGCGGCGGCGTCATGATGCCGGCCGTGCCCGGGATCGTCTCCAGCACGATCGCGGCGATCGCGGCCGGGCCCTCGAAGGTGATGGTGTCTTCCAGGTGCTGGAGCGCGCGGGCGCACTCCTCGGCCTCGGTCTCGGCGTAGAAGGGCGAGCGGTACAGGAACGGCGCCCAGAAGTGGACGGTGCCCGACGTGCCGTTGTCGGAGGCCCAGCGGCGCGGGTCGCCGGTCAGGTTGATCGCGGTGGTCGTACCGCCGTGGTACGAGCGGTAGGCGGCCAGCACCTTGTGGCGGCCCGTGTGCAGACGGGCCATGCGGACGGCGTTCTCGATGGCCTCGGCGCCGCCGTTGGTGAAGAAGATCTTGTCGAGGTCGCCGGGGGTGCGCTCGGCGATGAGGCGTGCGGCCTCGGAGCGCGGTTCGACGGCGAAGGCAGGCGCGAAGGTGGAGAGGGTCGCGGCCTGCTCCTGGATCGCCGCGACGACCTTCGGGTGCTGGTAGCCGATGTTGGTGAAGACGAGGCCGCTGGCGAAGTCGAGGTAGCGGTTGCCCTCGTAGTCCCAGAAGTACGAGCCCTCGGCGCCGGCGACGGCGAGCGGGTCGATCAGGCCCTGGGCGGACCAGGAGTGGAACACGTGGGCGCGGTCCGCGGCCTTCACGGCCGCGCCGGCCTCGGGGCCTCCCCCGCTCGAACGGGGTCGGGAGCTCGGGGAAGGTTCGACATGAGGGGTCATGGGCCCAGGGTAGGGACGCGCGTGCGGGGCACGACATGGCCACCTTGTATGGACTGCGCCACTTTGGTGGGCAGGGTGTCGATGCCCTCCGAGCACTCTTGACAACATGCTGTCTATTCGACAGCATGTTGTCATAAGACTTCGAGCCGAGGAGACCGTCATGACAGACAAGACCGTGCACCTCGCCGTCTACGACACCTTCGCCGACTGGGAGACGGGCCACACCACCGCCCACCTCACGCGGAACGGCCGCACCGTCAAGACCGTCGCCGCGACCGCCGGTCCCGTCACGACCATGGGCGGCCTGCGCATCCAGCCCGACCTCACCCTCGACGACGTACGCCCCGGGGACAGCGCCCTGCTCATCCTCACCGGCGCCGGGCTCTGGGACACTTCCGACGACCTCGCCCCCTTCGCCCGCACGGCACGCGCGTTCCTCGACGCGGGCGTGCCGGTCGCCGCGATCTGCGGGGCCACGGCCGGGCTGGCGCGCGAGGGACTGCTCGACGACCGCGCGCACACCAGCGCCGCCCCCTTCTACCTCGCCGCGACCGGCTACAAGGGCGGCGAGCACTACCGCGAGGCGGACGCCGTCACCGACGAGGACGGCCTCCTGATCACCGCGGGGCCGACCGAGCCGGTCGCGTTCGCGCGCGAGGTCCTCTCCCGTCTCGGTGTGTACGAGGGCGAGAAGCTCGACGCCTGGTACCGGCTGTTCCACGACTCGGACGCGTCCGCCTTCGAGGTGCTGGAGTCATGAGCGGCACGCCGGAACAGGAGCTGCTGAGCCGTACCGCGCTCGGCGTCTTCCGTCTGAACGGCCAGTTCCTCGCCGTCTCCGAGGACCTGGCCCGCCCGGCCGGGCTGACCGCCGCCTGGTGGCAGGTCATCGGCGCCGTCCTGCACGAGCCCCTGCCCGTCGCCGGGATCGCCCGCGCCATGGGGATCACCCGCCAGAGCGTGCAGCGCATCGCCGACCTCCTCGTGACGAAGGGCCTCGCGGAGTACGCCCCCAACCCCGCCCACCGCCGGGCCAAGCTCCTGCGGCCCACCCCGGCAGGCCGGGACGCCGTACGGGAGATCGAACCGGGGCACGCGGCGCTCGCGGCGCGGCTCGGGGCGGAGCTGGGCGAGGAGACGTTCGCCGAGACGGTGCGGGTACTGGAGCGGCTCTCCAAGGCGCTGGAAGCGGTCGCGGAGCCTGCGCGCGTCCCGGAACCGTAGGGCGCCCGGAGCCTGTCGTTGTCGTACCGGCGCACTATTCTCGGTTCGTCGGGGGACGTTTCGGGGGAGGGGTGACGCCGCCATGGAGAAGCTGGGGCCTGGCGATCCGCAACGGATCGGCGCCTACCGGCTGTTGGCGCGGCTGGGCGCGGGCGGGATGGGGCAGGTCTACCTGGCCCGCTCCGACCGCGGCCGTACGGTCGCGGTCAAGCTGGTACGTCAGGAACTCGCCGAGCAGGAGGAGTTCCGCGCCCGCTTCCGCCACGAGGTGGCGGCGGCGAGACGGATCGGGGGGCGGTGGACGGCGCCGGTTCTCGACGCCGACACGGAGGCGGTGGTTCCGTGGGTCGCCACGGGGTACGTCGCGGGGCCGGACCTCCAGGCGGTCGTCTCCGGGGAGGCCGCCGGCCACGGCCCGCTGCCGGAGCGGTCCGTCCACATCCTGGGGGCCGGCCTCGCGCACGCGCTCCGGGACATCCACGCGGCCGGTCTCATCCACCGCGACCTCAAGCCGTCCAACGTCCTCGTCACCATCGACGGCCCCCGCGTCATCGACTTCGGCATCGCGCGCGCCCTGGAAACGACCACGGCCACCGCCGCCCTGACCAGGGCCGGCGCCCTGGTCGGCTCCCCCGGCTTCATGGCCCCGGAGCAGGTCCGCGGCGAGCCGGTCACCCCGTCGTGCGACATCTTCTGCCTGGGTTCGGTACTGGCGTACGCGGCGACGGGCCGCCTCCCGTTCGGCACGGCCGACAGCGGCGTCCACGCGCTGATGTACCGCATCGCGACCGAGCCGCCGGCGCTCGACCAGATCCCGGAGGGCCTCCAGGACCTGATCCGGGCCTGCCTGCACAAAGACCCCGCCGCGCGCCCCACCGTCGCCCACATCCTGGAGCGCACCCGGGGCGGCGGCGACGGCGAGCCCTGGCTCCCGGCGGCCCTGGTGGCCCACCTCGGCCGCCACGCCACGCAGCTCCTGGACGTCGAGAACCCGGCCGACGCCACCACGCCCCCGGGCCCGGCCGCCCCGGGACCGCCCGGAGCCCCGGGCCCCGCGGGCCACGGCGGTGGTCCCGGAGCCCCCGCGCCGCACGCGATACCGACCCTCATCGCGCCGTCCGCCCCGGCGCCGCCCTCCCCGTACGCCCAGCCGCAGCCGCAGCCCCAGCCCCAGCCGCACCACACGCCGCCGCACCCCGCGCCCCCGCCGCACACACCGCCCGGCGGCTACGGCCATCCCGCGCCGCAGTACCTCTACCAGCCGCCGGCCCCCGAACCGCCGCCCCGCAGCGGGCGTGCGACCGCCGCGCTGATCGCCGTGGCCCTGGTCGTCGCGCTCGGTGCGGGCGGTTCCGTGTACGCCTTCATGAACGCGGGGGACGGGAAACAGCACACCACGCACTCGGACACCCCGACCGACGGCTCCACGGCGTCCGCGCGGGAGCAGAAGACACCCGCGCCCGGCCCCTCGGCCGACACCTCCCCCTCCCCCTCCCCCTCCACCGCCGCCCGGGACGGCTCCGTACCCGCCGGGTACCTCGGCACCTGGGTCAGCGGCCTCGACAACGGAGCGGGGCACAACACACGGCGCCTCGTCATCCGGCAGGGAGAGGTGGGCGACCCCGTCCTCTCCCTCACGGCGGACGGCCCGGCCGAGGGCGGCGGCACCTACCACTGCGTCTTCGAGGCGGAGCTGGCCGCCGCTCCGAGCGACGGCTCGCCCCTGCGGATCGGCCCGTCCCGCGTCACCGCCGGCGAGCCGATGAGCTCCTGCACACCGGGCGCCGCGACCGAGGTGACGCTGCTCTCCGACGGCCGGCTCCGCCGGGTGAACACCGCCGGCGGCGAGTCCCTCACGTACACGAAGTCGGACTGACGGAGCCCGCACCGCCCGGACACGGCGCGGGGCCCCGGCGTGAGAAACACGCCGGGGCCCCGCGTCGTACCGCTCGCTCCGCCGGATCAGACGAACGAGTTGATCTCGATCGTCTCGGTGCGGCCGGGGCCGACACCGATGGCCGAGATCGGCGCGCCCGACATCTCCTCCAGCGCCTTCACGTACGCCTTCGCGTTCTTCGGAAGGTCGTCGAAGGTCTTCGCCTTGGTGATGTCCTCGGACCAGCCCGGCAGCGTCTCGTAGATCGGCTTCGCGTGGTGGAAGTCGGTCTGGCTGTACGGGAGCTCCTCGACGCGCTTGCCGTCGATCTCGTACGCCACGCACACCGGGATCTGCTCCCAGCCGGTCAGCACGTCCAGCTTCGTGAGGAAGAAGTCCGTCAGACCGTTGACCCGCGTCGCGTACCGCGCGATCGGGGCGTCGAACCAGCCGCAGCGGCGGTCGCGGCCGGTGGTGACACCGCGCTCGCCGCCGATGCGGCGCAGCGCCTCGCCGTCCTCGTCGAACAGCTCCGTCGGGAACGGACCGGCGCCGACGCGCGTGGTGTACGCCTTGAGGATGCCGATGACCCGGCTGATCTTCGTGGGACCGACGCCGGTACCCGTGCAGGCGCCGCCCGCGGTCGGGTTCGACGACGTCACGAAGGGGTACGTGCCGTGGTCGACGTCGAGCAGCGTGCCCTGGCCGCCCTCGAAGAGGACGACCTTGTCCTCGTCGAGCGCGTTGTTGAGGATCAGCGTCGTGTCGGCGACGTACTGCTTGATGTTCTCGCCGTGCGTCAGCAGCTCTTCGACGATCTGCCCGGCCTCGATCGCGCGGCGGTTGTACAGCTTCGTGAGCAGCTGGTTCTTGATCTCCAGAGCCGCCTCGACCTTTTGGGTCAGGATCGACTCGTCGTAGAGGTCCTGCACGCGGATGCCGGTGCGGTTGATCTTGTCCGCGTACGTCGGGCCGATACCGCGGCCCGTGGTACCGATCTTGCGCTTGCCGAGGAAGCGTTCCGTCACCTTGTCGACCGTGACGTTGTACGTCGTGATGACATGGGCGTTGCCGCTGATCAGGAGCTTGGACGTGTCGACGCCTCGCTCGTTCAGACCGCTCAGCTCGGAGAGCAGGACCGACGGGTCGATGACGACGCCGTTACCGATGACCGGCGTGCACTCAGGTGAGAGGATTCCGGAAGGGAGGAGATGCAGCGCGTACTTCTGGTCGCCGACGACGACCGTGTGGCCGGCGTTGTTGCCGCCCTGATAGCGCACTACATAGTCAACGGACCCACCGAGCAGGTCGGTGGCCTTTCCCTTGCCTTCGTCACCCCACTGAGCACCGAGCAGCACAAGTGCGGGCACAGGCGTACACCCCTTCCGGGCGGGGCATGTCCAAGGTCAGGGGGCGCACGTACGGCGTACACCCGATACTGAGCCGTCGGACCGGTTGCCCCGGAATAGACGAAGCCCCTGGCGCAATAGCGCAAGGGGCTCTTGCACAAAGATGCTACCCGAGGAAGGACCGAGGTGTCGGCTCCGGAGCCCGCCGCGCGCACCGCGCATCCGCTGCTGGTGGTCATCGACCCGGTCGCCCGGCGTACGGACGGCGAATCCGTGCGCATCGCGAAGGACGTCCTGTGCGCCGGCGCCGACGTCAGGATCTGCCTTCCCGAGGGGCCGGAGGAGTTCGCGCGGGCCCTGGCCCGGCGGGGCGGCCGCCGCCCCGTGGTCGTCGGGGACGACCGGGCGCTGCTGCGCGCGGTGGCGCTGCTGCACCGGGAGAGGGATCTCGGCGACGGGGCGCTGGCGCTGGTCCCGGTGGGGGCCTCGGTGGACCTCGCGCATGCGCTGGGGGTGCCGAAGGGGGCGGTGGCGGCGGCCCGCGCGGTCCTGGAAGGGGCGGTGCGCCGGCTGGACCTGCTGGTGGACGACAGCGACGGGGTGGTGCTGGGCGATCTGCGGATCCCGGCCGCGCCGTCGCCCGTGGCCTCCGCCGTGTCCGTCTGGGGGGCGTGCCGTTCGCTGGTGCGCACGCTGGTGCGGCCCGCGCCGCGGCCCGCGCCGCCCCTCGCCCGTGCGTACCGGCTGCGCGTCGAGGCGGACGGGGTCCTGCTGAACGACCTGGACCGGCCGGTCGAGGACGTCTCGCTGTGCTCGCGCGGCGGCCGCGCCGAGGTGGTGATCCGCCCGCAGGGCGGTGAGCAGGTGCGGGTGGAGGCGCTCGCGGTGACGGTCTCGGGGCCGGACTTCCGGTACCGGGCCGACGCACTGGTGTCGGGCCCGGTCCGGCGGCGGACGTGGACGGTGCGGCCGGGGGCGTGGTCGCTGCTGTTGCCGGCCTGACGGCGGTCGCGGGGCCGGACCGTCCCGCTGTCGTCGCACATCCTCAGCGAGGCCGAGAGCCTCTGCGACCGGGTCAGCATCATCCGGAAGGGACGGACCGTCGAGACGGGGTCGCTGGCCGAGCTGCGGCACCTGACGCGCACCAGCGTGACGGCGGAGCTGGCCGGACCGCCGAACGGGCTGGCCCGCCTGCCGGGGGTGCACGGCCTGGACGTCCGGGGCAACCGCGTGAAGCTCCAGGTCGAGACCGACGGGCTCGACGCCGTGCTCCGCTCGCTGACCGGCTCCGGCGTGCGCTCGCTGACCAGCGCCCCGCCCCCCCTGGAGGAGCTCTTCCTCCGCCACTACGCGTCCGAAGGGGCGGTGGCACGGTGACCGCCGTCTCCGCGCCCGCGCCCACCCCTTCCCCCTCATCCGCCGCACGGACCGGCGGATCGCGCCAACTCGCGGGCACGGGAGCCCTGTTGCGGCTCGCCCTGCGCCGCGACCGGCTCGTGGCGCCTCTGTGGGTCGCGGCGATCTCCGGCCTGGTCGTCAGTGGTGCGGGCTCCATCGAGAAGTTCTACGGCACGGCCGGCGAGTGGGCCGGTCTGGTCCGGTCGGCGGGCGCCAACGGCTCGTTGCGCGCCCTGTACGGTCCGCTCTTCGACGACTCCCTCGGCGCCGTCGTCGCCTGGCGGTTCGGTGGCTTCGCGGCGGTGCTCGCGGCCGTGATGAGCCTGCTCGTCGTGGTCCGGCACACCCGGGAGGAAGAGGAGACGGGCCGTCAGGAGCTCGTCTCCTCGGCCATGGTGGGCCGCCGCGCCCCGCTGACCGCCGCGCTGCTGGCCGCGCTGGTCGCCAACACGGCCCTCGCGCTGCTGGTCACCGGCGGTCTGGCCGGGCCGGCCGGGTCGGTGGCCGGGGCCCTCGCAGTGGGGCTGGCCGTGGGCGCGACCGGCATGCTCTTCGCCACCACGGCGGCGATCGCCGCCCAGCTCACCGAGAGCGCGCGGCTCGCCAGGGGCATGACGGCCGGGGTGCTCGGTGCGGCCTTCGTCCTGCGCGCGGCGGGCGACGCGTCGAGCGCCGGCGGCTCCTCGGCCCCGACCTGGCTGTCGCCGCTCGGCTGGGTCCAGAACGTACGGCCGTACGCCGGTGAACGCTGGTGGGCGCTGCTGCTCGTGGTGGCGGCGGCCGTGGTCCAGGGCGCCGCCGCGTACGCCCTCGCGGGCCGGCGCGACGTGGGGATGAGCTTCCTGCCGGCGCGCCCCGGCCCGGCCACCGGCTCCCTGTCCACGGCGGGCGGGCTCGCCCTGCGCCTCCAGCGGGGCAGTCTGCTGGGCTGGACCGCAGGCTTCGGGCTCGCCGGGCTCGTCTTCGGCGGGATGGCCGGGGGCGCGGCGGACCTGGTCGGCGACAACGAGCAGGCGCGGCAGATCTTCGAGCGGATGGGCGGACAGACCGGGATGTCGCAGGCGTTCCTCGCCTCGATGACCGGCATCTTCGGGATGGCCGCCGCGCTGTACGCGGTCTCCGGCGTCCTGCGGCTGCACGGCGAGGAGACGTCCCAGCGGGCGGAGCCGGTACTGGCGAACGCGGTGGGGCGGCTGCGGTGGGCGGCGGGCCACCTGGTGGTCGTCTTCGGCGGCGCGGTGGTCGTCATGCTCGCCGCCGGCCTCGGTCTGGCCGCCGGTCACGGCAAGGACTTCGGCCCGGTGCTGGGCGCGTCGCTCGCCCAGCTCCCGGCGGTCTGGCTGCTGGGCGGACTGGCGGTGCTGCTGTACGGGGTGTTCCCGAAGGCGGTGGCGGCGGCCTGGGCGGTGGCGGGTCTGTCGCTGGCGCTCGGCTGGACCGGACCCGCGCTGGAGCTCCCCCGGCCGGTGATGAACCTGTCGCCGTTCGGCCACCTGCCGAAGCTGCCGGGCACGGAGATGGAGTGGACGCCGGTGGTGGTGCTGACGCTGGGGGCGGTGGCGCTGGTGGGGGCGGGACTCGCGGGTCTGCGCCGCCGCGACCTGCTGACCTGACCGGGGGCCGGGGGCCGGGGGCCGGGTCTGGGAGCGGGGGCCGGGTCAGAGTTCGACGCGCAGCTCCCGCAGCCCGCGGATGACGAACCCCGGCTTCCACCGCGGCTCCTCGGCCAGCCGCATGTCCGGCGCCCTGCGCAGCAACTCGCCGAACGAAGCGGCCAGTTCGAGACGCGCCAGCGGGGCGCCCAGACAGTAGTGGATACCGGCCCCCAGCGACACGTGCGGGTTGTCCGTGCGCCCGAGGTCGAGCTCATCGGGGCGGTCGAAGGCCGCCGGGTCCCGGTTCGCCGAGCCGAAGAGCAGCGCCACCTCCGAGCCGCGGGGGATCGTCACGCCCCCGACCTCGATGTCGTCGAGCACCCACCGCTCGAAGAGCTGGAGCGGGGTGTCGTAGCGCATCAGCTCCTCCACAGCGGTGGACAGGAGTCCGTGGCCGGCGCGCAGGGCCTCCAGTTGCGCGGGGTGCCGCAACAGCGTCCGCCAGCCGTTGGCGGTCGTGTTCACCGTCGCCTCGTGCCCGGCGTTCAGCAGCAGCACGCACGTCGAGATCATCTCCTGCTCGCTGAGCCGGTCGCCGCCCTCGTCGTGCGCGGCGATCAGCGCCGAGATCAGGTCCTCGCCCGGGCTCTCGCGGCGTACGGCGATCAGCTCCCGCAGGTACGCCGAGAACTCGGCCGAGGCACGGACCGCGCGCCGCGCCGTCTCCTCCGGCGGATTCAGCTCGTACATCCCGCAGATGTCCGCCGACCAGGGCCGCAGCAGCGGCCGGTCCGGCTCCGGGACGCCGAGCATCTCCGCGATGACGGCGACCGGCAGCGGCTCCGCGACGGCGGACAGCAGGTCCCCGCCACCCTGTGCGACGAACGCCCCGGCCAGTTCCGCCGCCAGCCGCCGCACGGTGGGGGCCAGCCGCTCGACCGTGCGCGGCGTGAACGCCTTGGACACGAGACGGCGGATGCGGGTGTGGTCCGGGGCTTCGAGGTCCAGCAGCCCGTGGTCGTTCAGGACGTGGAACGGCTCGTGGCCGGGCGGCGGTGGCGTGCGCCCGAACTCCTCGTGCGTGAACCGGTGGAGGTACGTACGGCCGAGCCGGCGGTCGCGCAGCAGCGCCGAGACGTCCGCGTGGTGCGGGATCAGCCACTGGCGGGTCGGCTCGTACCAGTGGGCCCGGCCCCGGGCGCGCAGCTCGGCGCAGGCCGGGTAGGGATCGGCGACGAAGGAGGGCGACCAGGGGTCGAACGTCTCTGCCATGGGGAGACGCTAGCGGACGTACTTCTTCAGGCGCTCGGTGTCGAGTTCGATGCCGACGGGGTCCGGAAGAGCGACTCTCGCTCCGAACTTCACCGTGTGGTGGTCACGGTAGCCTCCGCCGTCCGGGTCCGGCTCGCTGAACACCGTGACGGTGCATGCGTCACGGTCGATCAACAGGTGGACCGGGATTCCAGCGGCGGCGTAGGCGGGGGGCTTCTCCTGTCGGTCCCGCCGGCCGGTGCCGGAGTCGTACGACGTGATCTCGACCGTCATGAGCACGCCCTCGGGATCACCCCAGTCGCCCTGCCCGTCGAAGTGGTCGACGGGAGCGAGCACTCCGTCAGGACGGGCGCGGCCCTTGCGGTACTCCTAGACCTTCAGGCCCTGGGCCGGGTTGAGATCCAGATCGGGCCGTGCCTGCATGCACAGGCGTACCAGCCACATGGTGATCGCTCCGTGAGCTCCATCCGTCATCCCTTTGACCCCGATCCGTCCGTCGATGAACTCGAACCTGACGGATTCGGTCTCTCTTTCGACGAGTGCGGCGATCCTCTCGAACTCGTCGACCGGCATCTGACCCGTGCGCTCAGCCATAGCCGTCATGGTGCACCCCCTTCTGTGCGGACACCAGTGTGGCCAGGCCGAAGCCGGTTCGGCCGGTTTCCCTACCCGGCCACCCAGGTGAGTGATCACCTACCCCGGCGTGACCAGCCGCGCCTCGTACGCGAACACCGCCGCCTGGGTGCGGTCCCGCAGTCCCAGCTTCACCAGGACACGGCTCACGTGCGTCTTGATCGTGGACTCGGCCACCACCAGGTGCGACGCGATCTCCGCGTTCGACAGGCCCTGGGCGATCAGGACCAGGACCTCCGTCTCGCGTTCCGTCAGGTCGCCGAACCGGTCGAGCGCGGGCGGGCGCGGGGCCTCCGCCAGCTTCGAGAACTCCGAGATCAGACGCTTGGTGACCGCCGGGGCCAGCAGCGCCTCCCCGGCCGCCACCACCCGCACCCCTTCGGCCAGCTGGCGCGCGGAGGCGTCCTTGAGGAGGAAGCCGGACGCGCCGGCCCGCAGCGCCTGGTAGACGTACTCGTCCAGGTCGAACGTCGTCAGGACCAGCACCTTCGCGTCCGCGTCGGCGGCGACGATCTCGCGCGTCGCCTCGATGCCGTTCAGCTCCGGCATGCGGATGTCCATCAGGACGACGTCCGGCCGCAACGCCGCGACCTGCGCGATCGCCTCGCGGCCGTTCACCGCCTCACCGACGACCTCGATCCCCGGCATCGCGTTCAGGAGGACCGTGAAGCCCTCGCGGACCATGATCTGGTCGTCGACGATCAGTACGCGGACGGTCATGACGCCGGCTCCGGCGTGACCTCGGCCGGGGCCGGTGCCACCGGAACGAAGACCGCGACCTCGTAGCCGCCGTCCCCCGTCTCCTGCGCCGTCATCTCCCCGTTCAGCATCGACACCCGCTCACGCATCCCCGTGATCCCGTGCCCGGCCCCGGGCGACGGTTTGGCCAGGCCCTGCGGCGCGGTGTTCACGATCCGCAGCCCCAGGCCCCCCAGCACGTACGACACCTCCACCTTCGCCGTCGCGCCCGGCGCGTGGCGCAGGGCGTTGCTCAGCGCCTCCTGGATGATCCGGTACGCCGAGAGCTCGACGCCCTGCGGCAGTTCGCGCACCGCGCCCGTGACGGTCCTGTCCACCGTCAGGCCCGCGTCCCGGACGTTGGTGAGCAGCCGGTCGAGGTCGGCCAGTGTCGGCTGCGGGGCGTCCGGCGCCTCGTAGTCCTCCGCCCGTACGACGCCCAGCACGCGCCGCAGCTCGGTCAGCGCCGCCACCGCGTTCTCGCGGATCGTCACGAAGGCCTGCTCCAGCTCGGGCGGCGGGTTCTCGACCCGGTACGGGGCGGCCTCCGCCTGGATCGCGACCACCGACATGTGGTGCGCGACGACGTCGTGCAGTTCGCGGGCGATCGTCGTCCGCTCCTCCAGCAGCGTGCGCCGGTCGCGCTCCACGGCGGTGACGGTCTTCTGGACGGTGACCTCCTCCTTCGCCTCCCTGCGGACGTGCAGCACGGTGACGACGAGCAGCGCGAGCGCGGAGAAGAACAGCATCTGCGGGCTGTCCGTGCTGTAGCCGGTGCCCAGGAACGTCTCGGCGAACAGGGCGTACACCGCCGTGCTCGCCCACATCCAGGCTGCGGTGCGCGTCCGGGTCCTGGCCGCGACCACGACCATCACGCCGATGTGCGCGACGAAGGAGGACGGCGTCCAGGGCCAGCCGTCCCAGGAGTGGCCGAGCACGCCGACGACGGGTGTGGACAGCAGCGAGACCCACCAGGCACCGGCCGGCCTGACCAGCGTCATCACCAGCGCGGCGGCCGGGATGAAGCCGGATATGGCCGTGGCGAGGGTGCCCCCTCCGCTGTCGGCGACGACGGCGGAAAGCAGCATCACCACCATCGCCAGCCCCACCACCACGGCGTGCGGCATCCAGGCCGCGTACGTGCGTATCCGCTTCGGCAGCCGCCGGGTGAGCGGTCCGTCCGTACGCATCGGCAGCAGCGGCCGGTAGGCGAAGGCGTCGTGGAAGAGGTCCTGGCGGAGGCCGCTCAGTGCGCCCTGGGCCAGGCGGAACTCGGGACTGCGGGTCTTCTCGGTCACGTACGAAACGGTAGGCGCCCGGACGGCCGCGGGCGTCCGCCCCCGTGGGGATCCTCCCGCGTCCGTCCCAGGTACTACGCGCCCCCCGTCAGTCCCGCGCCCGGAAGGACTCCGCGTGGTCCGCCGCCCACTCGGCGAAGGTGCGCGCCGGGCGCCCCGTGACCCGCTCGACCGTGTCGACGACGGTGCGGCCCTCCGGCGGGGTGTTCCCGTACACGTCCAGCAGGAAGGCGACGGTCTCCGGGTCCGTCCCGGCCTGCCGCCAGCGCCCGGCCGCCTGCTCCGCGCTCAGCTCGGTCAGGCCGATCTGCCGGCCGCGCGCCGCCGCCAGGGTCCGCACCCTGTCGCGGACGGTCAGCGCCTCGGGGCCGGTGATCAGGTACGTGCGCCCCGCGTGCCCGTCCTCGGTGAGCGCCACCGCCGCGACCGCGCCGATGTCGGCCTCGTGGACCATCGCGCTGACCCGGTCGACGAAGGGCTCCGCCACCTCGTCCTGCGTACGGATCCCCTCCGCCCACTCCAGCGTGTTGGCCATGAACTCGACCGGCATGACCAGGGTCCAGTCCACGTCCCCGGCCTCCACCGCGTCCTGGAGCGGGGTCGGGCCGCCCCCGTTGAGGACCGTGATACGCCGTACGCCCGCCTTCGCCGCCAGCGCGACGATCTCGGGGCCCGTGGTCAGCGGCGCGAAGTACGCTCCCCCGAACGTGATCAGGTGCAGGCCCGTGACGCCTTCCAGCGCGGGGACCAGCGACTCGGGGTCGGTCAGGTCTCCGCGTACGGTCTCGGCCCCGGCCGGGAGGTCCGCCTTCGCCGGGTCACGGGTCAGCGCCCGCACCCGCTCGCCCCTGCGGAGCAGTTCGGCGACCACCTGGCGGCCCACGGTCCCTGTCGCTCCGGTCACGAGAAACGTCATTGCAGGCTCCTTGGCTCGGCTTGTCCCACCACCGTAGGAACCCTTGCGGACAGCTTCTGTCCGCAAGAACGACGCGACCGGTGCTCAGTACGCGAGTTGCTCGATCTCCTCCGCGACCACCGCGCACGCGTCCGCCGCCGGGTCGATCAGCGGGAAGTGCCCGACGTCCTCCAGCAGGGTCAGCCAGACCGGCTCGCCCGCCTTCGCCGCCGCGTCGGTGTAGGCCTCGGCGACCGCCTGCGGTACGACGACGTCGGTGCGGCCCTGCACCAGGACCGTGGCGATACCGGTCGGCAGCAGCGCGGCCGGATCGGCGTACGGCCTGCGCTCGTCGAAGTCCTCCTTGCCGCCCACGAACTCGACGGCCGCCCCCGCGCACACGTCCAGCTCGCGCGCGGTCCCGAAGTCCGCGATCGGCGCGAGCGCGACGACACCGCGCAGCGCGGGCGCCGCCGGCAGGTGCCAGGGTGCGTCGGGGGGCAGTACGTGCCGGGCGGCCGCCCACAGCGCGAGGTGGCCGCCGGCCGAGTGGCCCGTGAGGACGGTGCGCCGGATGTCGGCGCCGGGCAGGGCCTCCCGTACGAGACCGGGCAGCAGGTCCATCGCCGCGGCCACGTCGTCGAACGTCTCCGGCCAGCGCCCCGCCACCGGACCTTCCCCGCCGTGCCGGCGCGACGGCTCCCCGCCCCGCCGGTACTCGACGTTGGCGACGGCGAAGCCCCGGCGGGCCAGGAAGTCCGCGAACGGCGTGATGTGCTGCCGGTCGTACCGGGCCCGCCAGGCGCCGCCGTGCAGGACGACGACCAGCGGGGCCCGGTCCCGGCCGTCGCGCGGCGCGTAGAAGTCGACCACCTGATCGGGGTGTTCGCCGTACGCGGCGGTCGCGTCGGGCACGACCGCCGCGTGGGAGAAGGCCGATTCCGCCTCGACAGCGTCCCGTTCGGCTGAGGGGTCCGGCATGCGGGGACCAACCCTTCGTGCGTACAGCCCATTGATCCAGGTGTCGGGACGCTACCAGCCCTCAGGCCCGCGCTTCTCCCAGGTCCTCACCCGCGAGGCGGCGCAGGACCTGACCCAGCACCCGCGCCGCCCGCTCCGCGTCCGCGAAGCCGACGTACAGCGGTGTGAAGCCGAAGCGCAGCACGTCGGGGCGGCGGAAGTCGCCCACCACGCCGCGCGCGATCAGCTCCCGCATGACCTCGCCCGCGTCCACACCGTCCTCGCACCGCAGCGAGACCTGGCTGCCGCGCTCGTGGTGCGGGGCCGGGGTCACCGAAGTGACCCGGCCCGCGGGCGCGTAGCTGTCCACGCACTCCAGGAAGAAGTCCGTCAGAGCGAGTGACTTCTCGCGCACGTCCTCGACGGCGACGCCCTCCCACACGTCGAGCGCGGCCTCCAGCGCCAGCATCGACAGGATGTCGGGGGTACCGACCCGGCCCCGCGCCGCACCGTCCGCCGGGGCGTAGCCGGGCGTCATGCCGAAGGGGTCGACGTGCGAGTGCCAGCCCGGCAGCGGGGAGTCGAAGGCGGCCTGGTGGCGCTGCGCGACGTACAGGTAGGCGGGCGCGCCGGGACCGCCGTTGAGGTACTTGTACGTGCAGCCGACCGCGAAGTCGACACCGTGCGCGTCGAGCCCGACCGGCAGCGCGCCCGCGCTGTGGCACAGGTCCCAGACCGTCAGGGCCCCGGCCGCGTGGGCGGCGGCGGTGAGTCCCGGCAGGTCCTGGAGGCGGCCCGTGCGGTAGTCGACGTGGTTGACGAGGGCCACGGCGGTACGCGGGCCGAGGGCGGCCGCGAGGTCCTCGGGGGCGACGGGGACGACCCGGCGGCCCGTCATCCGGGCCGCGGACTCGGCGATGTAGCCGTCCGTGGGGAAGGTCGAGGCGTCGACGAGGATCTCGTCCCTGGACTCCGGCGCCAGCCGGACCGCGCCCACGACCGCCTTGAAGACGTTGACGCTTGTGGAGTCACCGGCCACGATCCGGCCCGCGGCCGCGCCGACGAGCGGGGCTATCCGGTCGCCGATCCGCTCGGGCGCGGTCCACCAGCCGCTCTCGTCCCAGGAGCGGATGCGCATCTCGCCCCACTGCCGGGTGATGACGTCGGCCATCCGCTCCGGCACGTGGCGCGGCAGCGCGCCCAGCGAGTTGCCGTCCAGGTAGATGCCCTCGTCGTCGAGTGCGAACAGCTCGCGGTGCTTGGCGAGACCGTCGGCGGAGTCGAGCGCGGCCGCCCGCTCCTGAAGGTCCGCGGAGTTCGGGAAACCGGTGGAATCAGACATGGCTGCGGGCCGTCCAGAGCTCGGGGAAGACGTTCTTCGTGGCGCGCTTCTCCAGCCAGGCCACACCGGCGGAACCGCCGGTGCCGACCTTGGAGCCCATGGCGCGCCGGGTCGCGACGAGGTGGTCGTTGCGCCATCGCCACACCAGCTCGCCGACATCGGTCAGCAGCTCGCCCAGGCGTACCAGTTCGGCGTTCTGGTCGCCCTGGTAGATCTCGGTCCAGACCGCCTCGACCTCGGGCGAGGGCTCGTACTTCTGCGACAGGTCGCGGTCGAGCACGGAGTCGGGCACCGGCAGACCGCGCCGTGCGAGCAGCCGCAGCGTCTCGTCGTACAGGCTCGGCTCGTGCAGCGCCTTCTCCAGCTCGGCGTGCACGCGCGGCGCACCGCGGTGCGGGACGAGCATCGAGGCGGACTTGTCGCCGAGCAGGAACTCCATCCGCCGGTACATCGCGGACTGGAATCCGGAGCCCTCGCCGAGCGCGCTGCGGTACGAGTTGAACTGCGCGGGGGTGAGGTGGGCGAGCGGCCGCCAGGAGGCGTTGAGGGCCTCCAGTTCGCGCAGGGAGCGCTTGAGCGCGTCCGTGGCGACCCGCAGGTCGTCCTGTCCGAGCGCCTTCGCCGCGGTTTCCCACTCGTGGACGATGACGGTGAACCACAACTCCATGACCTGGGTCGTCACCAGGAAGACCATCTCTCCGGGGTCGTCGGAGAGGGGGTGCTGGAGGTGGGTGAGGACGTCCGCCTGGACGTAGTCCTCGTAGGGGGTGGTGCCCGCGAAATCGAGGTTCGGGGTGTCCGAACCTGCCGCCTGGGCATCGGGGTTTTGCGACATCGCTGTCTCCTCGACACGAACTTCCAGGTAGCGGTCCGCCCCTTCCTTGTGGCTACGGAGCCCCGGTCCCTTCCCGGCATCATAAGACGTAGCCGCGGAACGCGGGAGGCCCGCGCCTGACGGCACGGGCCTCCGCGGCTGTCACCCCTGGTCAGCCGAGGGTGTCGGCCGCCGCCGGGGACGAGTCCCGCAGGAAGGACGAGCAGCGCTCGTACTCCTCCTGCTCACCGATCGACTGCGCGGCGCGGGCGAGCGCGTGCAGCGCGCGCAGGAAGCCGCGGTTCGGCTCGTGGTCCCACGGCACGGGGCCGTGGCCCTTCCAGCCTGCGCGGCGCAGCGCGTCGAGGCCGCGGTGGTAGCCGGTGCGGGCGTAGGCGTACGACTCGACGACCCGGCCGTTCTCGAACGCCTCGTCGGCGAGCTGGGCCCAGGCGAGCGAGGACGCGGGGTACTTCGCGGCGACGTCGGACGGCGCCGTGCCGTTCGCGAGCAGCTCGCGCGGCTCCGGGTCGTCGGGCAGGTGGGTCGGGGGCGGTCCCCCGAGCAGGTCTTTGTGAATGGCCATGGGCCCCAGTCTGCCCCCGTACCGAGCAGCACCTTCAGCGTGAGCGTGCGGCGCTTGGGATCGTAGAACCACACCTGGCCGTCGTGCGGCTCGCCGGGGCTCTCGTCACG